>CATLVA010000001.1 GCA_950060715.1 uncultured Oligoflexia bacterium
GTTTAAGAAGGATAAGTGCGAGGGCATGTTCTCTAACGGAAATGTTTTTTCCTTTTCTGGCGGTCATTGTAAACTGGATATTTCTAGGTGCGAAGCTTACTCCAACCCAATTAATGGGTGGAGCAGTTCTACTATTAGGATCTGTAGTTATTCAATTAAAGAGATACTAGCGAGCGAGAAGCTCTTCAATTTTAATGATGACATCACGAATGATTCCATCAAGTCCTCTCTCTGGAGTTTTCTTGATAATAGTCGCAGCTGAATGAGTATGGCCACCACCACCCAGGGCAATTGCAATACTTCCAACGTCGTAGCCACCAGAAGAGCGAAGACTGATTTTTACTCGGTCACCGTCATCTCTAAACATACAGGCGACTTTTATTTCGTCGAGGATAAGTAAATTATTGATAAATCCATGGGTATCTTCAATATCAATGTCAAAATGATTAATCTCTTGATGTTTAAGAACTAACCATGCCACGTCCTCAGTCGCGTTTGTTTTAGTTGTGGCCAAAACTGAACCGAGCAGATGCATATGTTGAACTTTTTTAGTTCCATATATTCCGTTATAAGCTGCCGGGGGATTGATTCCTGTTTCCATTAGCATGGCGATCATTTTATGTGTTTCAGCAGTAACTGTAGGGTATCTGAAGCTTGAAGTATCAATTAAAATGGCTGTATATAGTGGGAGGGCCATTTCTTTGGTGAATTCAAGTCCTAAACCAAGGATAATATCTCCTACGAGCTGTCCAGTCGCCGCAGCTCCTGTTTCTATACAATGATCTTCGGCAGTAGATTCAGCACAAGGGTGATGATCTACATATAAAACCGGACAATTGTATTTAGCATAATAATCATTAAACAAAGGTCCTGTTCTTTTAATCGTATTTGTATCAACAACAATAATAAGATCAGGCTTTTCCTGGTAATGCTTATCTAGGTTTTCAATATCTGTAATGACCTCATGAGGATCTAGATATTTATATCTATCCAATAAAGGTACATCATTGCAACAAATAGCATTTTTACCTAACTGTCTTAAGGCCAAACATAACGCAATCTCAGAACCAATCCCATCAGCATCAGGGAAAGAATGAGTGGTCAAAACAATATTCTGGCTCTCTTCAAGAGCCTTTTGAAATTTATCAATAATTTCCATAAGATAAATATCGGTTAAGATGAATGAAAACTCAACAACGAATGAAAATTCACATTTAAAGATTTAATATGTATGCTTGTAAGTACTTATGAATGCTATAGAAGTTGATCAAATTACTAAGTCAATTGGGGATAGAACGATCCTTAATAATGTCACTTTCAAGGTTAAAAAATCTCGGATCCATGGTTTTTTAGGCCCTAATGGTGCTGGAAAAACCACTACAATGAGAATTCTATGTGGGCTCACTCAGCCTTCAAGTGGTGAAGTTTTTTTCGAAGGCATTCCACTTAGTAAATACGATAACAAGCTCTATCATAAAATTGGTTTTTTGATAGAAGATCCGCCATTATATTCTGACATGAGAGTGGATGACTATCTTAAGTATGTCGCCAGACTTCGAAGTGTTAACGAAAATGATTTAAAAAAACAACTTGATTACTGCCTTGATTCTCTTGATTTACATGAAGTGAAAAGCCGCTCTATTGAAAACCTATCAAGAGGTTTTAAGCAAAGAGTAGGAATCGCACAAGCGATTATTCATATGCCAGATATCGTTTTTTTAGATGAACCTAGTTTAGGGCTCGATCCTAGGTCTGTCGCTGAAATCAGAACACTGATTTCAAATTTAAAAGAAAATCATACAGTCATACTTTCGAGTCATCTTTTACATGAAATGAGTCTGGTTTGTGATGATATCTCGATCATCTCGAAGGGGAGAATCTTAGAGAGCGGACCACTTGAAAATTTAAGAAGTTCTCTTGAAGCCTCTAGCAGTTTCGTTCTTTCTGCGATTGAAGAGAATAAACATTTTGAAGATTATCTACATGCCGAACCTAATATTTCTAAGTTCAGCATTATCGATCAAGGTAGTTATATTGATTACCATATTACTCTAAGTGTGAACGAAGAGATCAGGCCTGAAGTAATTAAACAGGCAGTCAATGCTGAAATGGACATTTTAGGACTAGAAAAGAAAGCTTTTAGTTTAGAAGAATATTTCTTAAGGGTAACTGAAAACCATGATTAGTCTTATATGCTTTAAAGAGTTGAAATCCTTTTTTAAGTCACCGATAGCTTATGTCATCATCGGACTTTTTAGCCTAATTATAGGTTGGATGTTTTTCAACCAGCTCTCTTATTTTTTAGAAAATATTCAAAAGCTTCCAGTACATATGAGGCATGAATATGATTTCTCTAATGAAGTGATTATCAAAATTTTTGGGAATGTAAATTTTCTCTTTATATTCATTGTTCCAATCCTAACGATGCGAACTTTTTCTGAGGAATTTAAAGATCGTACTATTGATTTGTATTTTGGCTCAGTTGTTTCAGATTTTGAATTTGTTCTAGGTAAAATACTTGCTGTTTTCATTCAAGGTCTCGCACTTATTTCAACGACTTTAATTTTTCCTATCATGTTAGCAAACATAAATATTTCCGATGTGACTTTTTTGCTGACTGGCTATCTTGGGATTTATCTAAACTTTATTTTCTTTGCGACGATTGGGGTTGTCGCTTCATCCCTTGTGAAAAATCAAATTATCGCTGCGATGTTGGGCTTTGTCGGCATCATCACCACTTGGATGATTGCGGTCGGTAGCCAGTTAACCAGTAATTATATGGTGACTCAGTTATTGAAATTTATGTCGGTAAATCATCATTTTGAGAATATGGTAAAAGGATATGTTTCTCTATCCGATTTAAGCTTTTACTTATGTTTTTTTATGTTTGGAATTTTACTTATTAAGAAACGTTTGGAGGCAAGAAAATGGTAAAGACTTGGTCTGCATTCATCTCGTTTTTTATTGGTGTGAGTTTGCTCCTAATTGCATTCATAGTTTTAATTGTTGCACCTGAGTACAATGATTTTATTCTTGGGGTGGCATTAACAGGGATTCTAGGCTTAAGTGTATTTGCATTAATTGTTCGAAAGAAACTGGTCGAAGTGATTACTTCTAGCTTCTTTAAAAAACTCAGTAATAATCTAATCACTATAATATTGGTTGGCTGTATCTTCTCTCTTTTAAACTACGTAATATATAAGAATGACCTAACTTTTGATTTTACTAAAAATAAAATACACACTCTTTCAGAGCAATCGTTAAATGCAATGAAGTTAATCGCTCCTAATGAGACATTGATTTTAAGGCTATTTGCCAAAAGAGGAGAGTGGCCTAGGTATCAGAACCTATTGAAGCTTTATAAAAATCAAAAACGCGATCAAGTAGATCTGAGGTTCATAGATGTTGAAAAGGAACCGGCGCTAACCGAATTATATAAAGTTCAAGAAAGTGGAACTTTAGTAGTAGAATACAAAAAAAACAAATTCTCAACTTTGGCGGTGGACGAACTAGCGGTAACAAATATTTTATTAAAAATTCTAAATCCAAGAAAAACAACCCTCTACTATACAGTCGGACATAATGAAATTTCTTTCATGGATAAGAACTTACTTGGAGCCAATTATCTTCGTGAAAAAATCCTGAGCTCAAATTATTTATTAAAACCACTCGAACTACAAAATGGTATTCCTCAGGACTGTAATGCCATTTTAATCATGAACCCCCAAATTGAATTTCTTGAAGTAGAGATTCAGAACCTAACTAAATATTTAGAGAATGGGGGAGGACTTATTTTTGCACTTTCTCCACAGTTTAATGGTTTAGTTACTAATAATTTGCTTGAATTTATTAAAGGACTTGGCCTAACTTTTAATAACGCTTTGGTCTTAGATCGGCTTGCTACACAGCAAGGTTCTCAACCATCAATCCCTGTCGTTCAGTCCTATAACCTAGAACATCCCGTTACTAAAAAGATGGAGAATCGAACTCTTTTCCCAGTAAGTGGATTTTTTAGTTTCAATGAAAGTAACCAATTCTCTTGGGATATTCTTATCAAGTCGACTCCATTTCCTGCAAGTTGGGGAGAAGTCAATTTTGATGAAGTAAAAACCGGCCAGGCCGTTTTTAATGAAGATGCAGACTTCAAGGGACCGTTAAATATTATGGTTGCCGGTGCGAACGAGAGTTCAAGAGTGATAGGCTATAGCTCCAGTCAGTTCATAGCGAATCAATTTCAAGGTCAGACTCCAAATTTTAATTTATTTTTAAATAGCTTAAACTGGGTTGTTAAGGACGACGCGTTGATAAGTTTAGATCGCCCAAAATTATCTGGTGAAATAGTTTATATTTCTGATATTCATGCTTCTATAGTCTTTTATTTTTCAGTTCTTTTCTTCCCGTTTATCTTTTTTGCCGCAGGTATCTTTGCTTACCGTAGAAAAATAAGAATGTAGGAGATAAAAAGATGAAGTTGAACATCATCCTTTTTTTTGTCCTTATAGGAATCCTTTCTGGGATATATTTTTCAGAGGAAGTTTATAAAAAAGATGTTTTGGAAAAAGAGTCTATCGAACAATCTCTTATCCAATCCGATAAAATATTGAGTCTTGAATTTGCCAATGGCTCTATTGAATTTGCAGGAGACTTTTGGGTCAGTAAAAATATTCAATGGCCACTTAATCAGGGGAGTGTCGATTACATTCTTAAATTGGTTAAAGGAATAAAGATTTTACAAAAAATTTCAGGGAAGGACTTCAATGAGTTCTTTAGAAAGAATAGACAATCATTTTCAGTGCAAACTCCTGAGGGTGTGTTTCATTTTGATTTAGGAGATTCCGCAGAAGCCACTGGCAATTTTTATATCTTAAACAAAGAAAAAAATGAGGTTTATCTCTGTGAAGACACAACTGCTTTAAACACCGCTTTTTCTTCAGATCGAGATTTAGGCCTTAAAAAATATTTGAGGCTAGTTGAATTTGTTAGTAGAGGAGTTGATCTCTTCTGGGAGTCAAACTTTTTAACGGCAATGGGAATAAGCGAAGTTTCGCAGGCAATGATAGACTCCGTTCGAAACAGACCATTAGAAATCGATTTCATCAAGCGCGAGACAAAACCAGTCGCTCCGAGTCCTTTGAGTTATAAAGATCTGAACTCCGTTTTTTCGCGATATTTTGCTGAAATCAATATAATAAAGCTTATTGATAAAGGTCAAAACTATCTAACAGATCAAAGAAGTGTCGTGACTCTAGATGGAAATCAAAAATTAAAATTAACTTATTACAGCGCTATGAATGATAGTTATGGGAAATTCATCAGAGTAGACGGAATTGACTATATTTTTCAAGTGGATATGGACGAACAAAATATATTCTTTCTTTCAGGAAAGGATTTTTGGAATAAACGATTTCATTATCCAAAGAGCATCAACAATCTAACTCATCTTGATTTTGCCCTTAGTTTTGATCAGAAAGCCTACTATGATTTCCAAGTTTATGACCTCGAAAATTTTGAAATTAGAGCCGCTAGCGACAAAGTCTCATTTTCAAAAGTGCATATGAATGTTCTGTTTAATTTACTTTTAAATCTAGTCGACTTTAAAGAGGCAATGTTTGTTGAAACGTTTCATCACTTTGATAATCCAGAACGAAGCAGATTGTGGATCAATTTCCTCGGTTCAACAATGGTCGTGTGGATTGAAGACAACGTGATCAAGGTTCTTGATAAAAATAATGGACTTCTTTATTACTTCGCTGATCAGAGCGGTCAGTTAAGAGAGGGATTTTTTGGTCAGATCTTTACAGTCAACTAGAAGTCGATGAAAATAGAGTCAGATGAATATTTTAGAAGTTCTAAGAACATACGTACATTATCTTATCCACCCATTTAAAACTCACGAGCAATTTTTGTATCCCGATCGTTTTGAAGGAGAGTTGCCTGACTATAGCTCTTATCAGTCATTGAGTATCTCTTGGGTTTTTGTGGTGTTTAATGGAATAGGAAGGGTGGTACTTCTTAATTTAGTTTTGGTTATGATGGTAGGGCTTCTGGCCGAAACAGAGTTAAGCTCTGTCGTAAATATTGGGGAAATTCCGAGTCTATATCTGATAATTTTATCTACAGTTTTAGACGTTATCTTTTTTCCACTCTTTGGTTTTTTTATCATTCAGTTTTGGGATATTGTGATTCGTGCCGTGGGATTTTTGTTAGAAACTCCCGGCAATTTGGCCTTGAAAGCCGATAGAATTATTTCCGTATATTTTAGTGCAAATATTTTTCGTGTGATTCCTGTTTTAGGTGGACCGATTAAATCTTTTGCCGGAATGCTGCTTCTTTACGCTGGTTTAAGAAAACAATTGAATGCATCACCACTGCTTGCAGCCTGCGTGGTTTTAACGCCGATGCTGTTTATTCTCGTTGTGGTTTCAATGATTATGCTTTTAGTTCTTCTAAGCCTTTAAGCATTTCTTATTCTCATTGCTAGCGCTAGAAATGAATTCATTAATTTCTTTTTCTCCTTCTTGTAGAGATTTGTTTTTTTCATGGATTTTTCCATGCAGTAGAGCCACTGCTCTTTAGCTTGCTCATCAATCCTAATATGTAAGTGGCGGACACGCATTCGTGGAGGTCCATACCTTTCGACAAAAAGGTTAGGTCCACCCATCCATCCTGTTAAGAATGCTTTGAGCTTTTCTTTGGATTCAGTATGAACACGACCTTCAAATATTTCGTGCAATTCAAAACATTCTTTTGCCTTAGGATCTGACTCCATAATTTCGTAAAAGTTATCGACAAGTGAATTTATTTGATCTTGTCCCAAAATTTCAAAATAAGGTTGATTGAGGGAGCGATCTTTCAAAAAATAATTAAACATAGCTCGTTTTGACTCTTTGCGTTTTTAAGTGGTTACAGCTTTACTGGCCAAATAAAACTTACAGCTAATTGTCAGATTTGCCAGCAATTACTATAGTGTTTTTATCACATATTGCGAGATAAAGGGAGAGATATGAGCTTGATGTCACAGAGCTTTTTACATGGCGGAATTGAAGTCATTTGTGGTCCGATGTTTTCAGGGAAAACTGAGGAACTTATCAGGCGTGTGAAAAGAGCGCAGATCGCGAAACAAAGAGTCCAAATCTTTAAACCTGCAATTGATGTGAGATACGACGAAACAAAAGTTGTGAGCCATAGCTCACAAGCAATTCATAGTGAACCGGTAGAAAAAGCGACGGATATACTTTTAAAACTCAAGGATACAACGAGAATCGTAGCCATTGATGAGGTCCAATTTTTTGATATGGATATCGTTAAAGTTGTGACCAAGCTTGCTAATCGTGGTTATAGAGTTATTTGTGCCGGCCTTGATTTAGATTACAGAGCAGTTCCTTTTGGTCCGATGCCACTCTTGCTAGCATCAGCTGATAACGTTCAAAAAATTCAGGCCATCTGTACTGTTTGTGGGGCGCCAGCCACTCGAAGTCAGCGACTTTCAGATTGCCAAGATACCGTACTACTTGGTGAAAAAGACAGCTACGATGCTAGATGTCGAGCACATTACTTCTACGAGCCAGATGATGAGCAAATTCGTCTTCCAGTGGCCGAAGAAGTAGAGCATCTCGCCAATTAGTTAGCTCCATGCTAAGCTCTTATAAAGGGAGTGTGACATGGAATCCTATCAGCCAGAAGTTTTAATATCAGAAGAAGAGTTATCACTAAGAATCAAAGCGCTTGGTCGTGCGATTAGTGAGGAATTCGAGAACGAAGAAGTTCTAGTCGTTTGTATCCTCAAGGGTGCATTTATGTTTTGTTCGGATCTAATGAAGGAAATCAATGTTCCAGTAAGATTAGATTTTATGCAGCTATCTTCATACGGCGATGGAATGAAGAGCTCAGGAAGCGTAAAAATTGAACTCGATATCAGTGAGTCAATTAAAGATAAAAACGTCATAATTGTTGAAGATATTGTCGATTCAGGTTTAACTATGAAAACCTTATTAGAGCTTCTTAAAGCAAGAGGTCCAAAGTCTTTAAAGATTGCTTCTCTATTATTTAAACCGTCAAAAAATATACATAAAGTTCCAATCGATTATTTAGGATTTGAAATAGATGATAAATTCGTGATTGGATACGGTCTTGATTATGCTGGTCGCTACCGTGAACTTCCTTATGTTGGTGTGATTAATGCTGGTAACTAAAGAGGGAAGTGTAAGAGTTGATCTGGTCGGTGGTACTTTAGATTTAGAGCCAATCAATCTAATCCTTCCACATGTAGTAACTCTTAACGTTGCAACTTCACTAAAAGCAAAAGTACAAATTGAAGCTCATAGTGGACGCGAATTAATTATTGAATCAAAAGACTATAATAAAACTTATAAATACAACCCAGATGATTTAAGTGAACAGAACGTCGTTTTCAGTGACAAATTTGAAGAGATGAAATTCGTCTTACAAATTTTGAATCTGTTTGATATCAAAGGTGGTCTGAAGATCACTTTGCAGTCTGGTGCACCTGCAGGTTCAGGTTTAGGCGGTTCTTCAGCCATGGGCGTGACCCTTTTTAGCGCTCTTTGTGATTTTAAAGATGAAACCTATCCAGTCCATGAAATTGTTCAAAAGGTCAAAGGTATTGAGGGAAGAATCCTCAACCAAGGAGTTCCCGGATATCAAGATTATTACCCGGCCCTAACAGGTGGGGTTTTGGCACTGAAAGGGCGACCTGGAGAAATTTATGTTGAACAACTTTATAGCGAAGAGTTGAAAGAATTTTTAGAATCTCATTTAACACTGCTGTATTCAGGAATTTCGAGAAACTCTGGAATTAATAATTGGGATGTCTATAAAGGATTTTTCGATGGGGTTCCTAATGTTAGGGATGGCCTGAGAAGAATTTCCGAAATCAGCCAACAATTCTACCTCGATTTAAAGCGTGGAAATTTTAATAACCTTTTAAGTCTTATTGGTGAAGAGGGCGAAGCAAGAAAGAAGCTAGCTCCTGGAATTGTCCCAGAAGCCATCAGTCAGTTTCAAAGCGAATTAAGTATGGTTCCTTCTGGATTAAAAATGTGTGGAGCTGGTGGTGGAGGATGCTTTATTGTATCTCATTCCAAAAAAGATAAAGACAAAGTCGTCGAACTTGCACAGAAATTTAATTTTCAGGAATTAGATTTTGCCATTGAGAAACCTCATGTCTAATAATAGCACTATCGCTGGAATGAGCCTTGGGGGAGGAAAGAAAGAGAATTTCTTTTTTTGCCTGATAGAGTTTTACGAAAAGGAAAACCGCTGGTTTTTAAAATCTCTTAACCAAGTTAAAGAGGAGAGTAATCTCACCAATGACGAAGTTATTACGACTTGGGTTGAGGGAACTGATGTAAAAAAAATGGTGGTCGACTTTCCTCTAACTAGACCTCCTTGTGAGACTTGCCAACTCGTTTGTCCGGGAACTGAACTCTGTCACAACGAAGAAGTCATAGAAGTTAGAGAAAAAATGGCGCACCTATTGGGCGAGGATAAGGCACTAATAGAGACAAATCCTAAAAGATATGAACAAGAAAGAGTTGAAGACGATAAAGTTCACTATTCAAAAAGTGTCCTCTCGAAAGCCACGGACGATCATATTTTATCAAAATCCTTTAAACGGAAATTAAAGAAAGGGTTTATTCCTTATTGGAATAGGCCAATTGACTTTTGGATCTGGAAACATTATTACGATCAAATGCTAAATTTGTTTAATATCAGTTTTGATTCTTTTGGAAATGTTTCTGTCATGCTCATGCATAAATTTAACTATCTGTTGCGGCATTTACCTAGAGACCTAAATATTATGGAGTCAGATGTTCATATATGTCTTATAGAGCTTTACCGCGCTGGAATTATTACGAAAAATAATTTAATGGACCTAAAAGACATTGAATTGTCAGCTTTGGCCCGGATTCAAATTGCTAAGCAAATTGAGAAAAAATTGAATGTTTTTATTTATGAAAAAGATTTAGAACTTATCTCTAAAAATCCTAAAGCGTTTGATTCATTTCTTTTGGCCATCATTGGCCGCAATTATATATTGGGGCAATTAAGAGAAACAGATCAAGTTGAGTCTCGTAATAGTTTTATTGTACCAAGTTTTGCTTAAAATGTTTCATTCCTAAATAAACATACAGATATAGAAACGTTGTAATCAACGTCGCCCAACTAAATGGGTAGGGAAGAACAACACTTCCGGCGAGTTCTAAGATGGATAAGAGAGACGTTGAAAAAGTATATCCATAAACAAACTTGATTCCCCATTTCTTTTTACGACTTGCAAGTACATACATGACTGCATTAAAGCCAATAATGAGAGTAAAAACGAGGATAAAAGTTGATTGCATGAGCTCTATCATCGAATCAAATTCCGATTTAGCTAAGTAGCGGATGGCCGGATTCATTTTGACTAAGGAATTAAAGAGAGCAGCTTTATTTCCAAACATTCTTGGGAGCATACTGGTTTTTATATAATAGAGTAGAATAAGATCGGCGAGTAAGCTTACAAAAGGTGCCGCTTTTGCAAAAACCTCTTCTTGTTCCTTCTTAAAAATCTGATTGAGAAAACCTTCCATAGCCATTATTATTATATTACACAAGCATCACGTCAAAGGATAACTCGTTGGATTACTCGCTGCTAATATCGTCTGGGATTTTAATTTTTTCTATTATTTTACTTTATTATGGAGCAGAGTTTTCCCTAGAGGGTTCTGAGAAAGTTGGTGTGAGGCTAGGGCTTTCACCTCTTGCGATTGGGATGCTATTAGTTGGATTTGGAACCTCTCTTCCTGAATTTTTTGTGGGACATATTGCAGCTGTTCGCGGTGAAATTGGAATTGCCTTTGGTAGTCTGATTGGATCAAATATCGCCAATATGTTTTTAATCCTAGGTATCTGTGGAATGATCAATAAGCTTGTTTGTGATAATCCATCAATGAGGAAGCAGCTTGTGATGCATTTTCTTCTTGGTGGCGTTTTGTGGTTCGTGTTAAAGCAAGAGACTTTGGATGTTATTACTGCGTCTCCACTCATCATTCTTTGCGGGCTTTATCTTTATATGCTTTATCGTGATTTTAGAAATGAAGTTGCTATTGAGCCGCCTGAAAAAATCAAAAATATGGGAATGCTCGTTATCAAGATGCTAGCAGGATTTGGAATGCTTTATCTTGGTGGGGAGTTACTGGTAAAAGCAGGAACTGATCTCGGTCTTGCTTTCGGTGTTGATGCCTATGTTATTTCTGCTATCTTTGTCGCTTTTGGAACTTCATTTCCAGAGCTAGTAACAAGCTTAATTGCAGTGAAAAAGAAAAAAGACACTGATTTAATTATCGGAAATATTATTGGTTCAAATCTTTTTAACTGTGCCTTTATTTTAGGTTCCCTCGGTATTTATAATTATAAAATTCAATCGGACTTTACCCCAGAGTTGATTTCTTTACTGGTTGGTTCAGGATTTTTAGTTGTACTAGCATACAGCGGAAAACATTTTTATCGTTTGAGCGCGCTTCTATTTCTAGGTGGCTACGCTTATATGGTTGGGCATTGGACGAAACTATTTTAAGGACTATTTTATGAATCAAGAATCGTTAATGGTTATTGTTGCAGCAGTGGTTAATTTTTTTTATCGGTGGTATCTGGTATTCATTTTTCAAAAAGAAGTGGATGACCGCATGGGATTTAGATGAAACAGCGGTAAATAGAAAAGACCCAGCTCCCTATCTCATTGCTTTTATCGGCTCTCTATGGGCCAGTTATGGTTTGTTTTTAACCCTTAAACATATTCAACCAAAAAATATGCTTGAACTCTATTCAATAGGGATCGCACTTTGGTTATTTATTTTTGTGGGCCTTGGAGCTAAACATTACGCTTTTGCCCGCAAGACTTTAAATGCCTTTTTGATAGACTATATTGTCGATTTAATCGGAATTTTAGTAATGATTTCTATTCTATGGAAAACTTACTGAAAAGAAGTGAATTCTAGATTAGCAGATGGGTATTCCCAAGTGTAAAAACCAGATTCGTGATTGATTTTCACTTTGTATAGAGCAAGTGGTGTACCACCAATTCGGCGCACTTTATCACTCCATTTGTGGATTTCATTGTTCAACTCAGTGTTAGCCGCTTCTGCTTTTTCGGGATAGTTTTCGAAAATATCGATTTTAGTGTTAAGAGCATTAATCTTATTTTTAGATTTTGAAGTTACAATTAGTAATAAATCAACCAGGCCGTAAGCCTCGTCCTCATTAAAGTTTCTTTCTGTATCGACTGAATGAATTGTGTGAACTTGCATATTACTCGTATTGTCCCTGTCTCAGTTTTCTCTCTACTTCTTTTTGCTTGGTTGATTCACGTTTGTCATGAAGTTTCTTACCTTTAGCTAGGGCAATTTCAATTTTAACGCGGCTACCTTTGAAGTATATTTTTGTAGGTACCAATGTTTGACCCTTTGTGGCAAGGGATTTTTGAATGTATTTCAACTCTTTGTCGTGAAGCAGCAATTTTCTTTTACGGGTATCATTATGATTATCGTATGTTCCAAACGCGTATGGTGGAATTGTGAGTTGTTTCACCCATAATTCGTTATTGCGATCAAAGTCACAATAAGCTTCACCCATAGTGCATTTTCCGGCCCTGAGAGACTTTACCTCAGTTCCCTGTAACACAAGCCCTGCTTCAAACTTCTCATCTAGGAAGAAATCGTAACCGGCTCTTTTATTCGATGTAATGATTTTTATTCCACTCATAAAGCTTATCTTAGCAAAATAATCACTGAATTAAATATCGCAATAAGTCATATACTTGTTCAAGACTTAGAGCTTCGGCGCGAGAGGTTAGCACTTTAGGATCCCTAGTGCGCAGTTCATCTAATTGTTCTGGAGAAATAGAACTTTTAAGTACACTTCCGAGTTGTTTTCTCCGCTGAGAAAAAATAATTCGAGTGTATTTATCGATTTGTTTGAACTGGGCAATCGAAAAAACAGGCTCTTCTTTTCTAATATAACTCACGACAATTGAGTCTACTTTAGGCGGGGGACTGAAGCAGCCGGGGGCCACTTTTCTTAAAACTTTTGAATTGAAATAAATCGAGCTTAAACTCAAAAGCCCATTGGTCGTATTCTTTTGATCACGTAGGTATGTCTTTTCTCCAACTTCTTTTTGAAACATGAGTGTCATAAATTGAATAGGCTCAAGAGTTAGAAAGTTCAGAAATAATGGAGTACCAACATTGTAGGGAAGGTTAGAAACGAGCCAAAATTTTGCATTCGGATGTTTAGAAAATATTGAGTCCCAATTAAATTCCAGTGCATCTTCGTTAAAGACATTTGGGGTAATTTGAGAGAGATCTTCTATAAAGCGGCTGTCTTTTTCTACCAAGTATAAAGGCTTTCCAATAGCAGCTAGATCCTTAGTTAAAACTCCAGGGCCAGGACCTACTTCGATAATGACGTCACACTCCTGGGCAAAGTCAGAAGTGATCATACCGATAGTTTTTTTATCAGTTAAAAAATGCTGACCAAGACTTTTATTTGCACTAGGAAGCTTGCCCATTTTCACCCTTTTTTAAATAGCGCCCACGAGCATCAATTTCTAGGCACTGCGGATGAGCAATGGCCTGATCGAGGTTACGTAAACCGTAGTTAGCAATCATTGCACCGTTATCTGTACAAAATTCTGGGGCAACGATTAGTGTTTGAGGATATTTTTGTTTAAATTCAGATCTAATAAGAGAATTACAAGCGACTCCACCACCAATAACGATAGAAGTCTTATTAGGAATAAAATTTGGAGCGACTTTAATGGCATACCGGGCTTTCAGTAAAAGCGCTTTTACAATTGCCGACTGATAGGAAGCGCAAAGATCGTAGAATTCTTGTGACTGAGCTTCAAATTTTTCTAATTGAGTGGGTTTTTTCTCCAGTATTTCTGGATGCTTTTCACAGAAAACTCGTAGAGCAGTTTTTAACCCTGAAAAACTCATTCGGCAGTCAGCGCTGGCCTTAAGTCCAATAGGAAATTCGAATTTATCTTTGTTTCCAAAACTGGCACATTTATCTATCAAGTGACCAGCAGGATAACCGAGACCTAAAATCTTTCCACCTTTATCAAAAGCTTCACCAGCGGCATCATCGATGGTTGAACCTAGGACTTTAAAATCAGTAGCTGATTCAACCCAAAAAAAGATGCTGTGACCACCACTAACTAAAAGACCAAGATAGGGATAGCTTACTTTTTCGGTAAGATGGATCGCTTCGAGATGAGCATATAGATGATTTATGGGTACAATCGGTTTTTCAAATAAAAGCGCTAGAGTCTTTGCAGCATTAACCCCGGTAAGGAGAGGACCAAGAAGTCCAGGTAGGGTAGTTACTGCAATCGCCTCTAATTCTTGCGGAGAAACCTGTGCTTTTTCAAATACAGCTTCAAGTAAAGGAGTGATTTTTTCTAAATGATTCCGAGCCGCAATTTCTGGAACAACTCCACCCCATTTGGCCAAGCTCTCTTCTTGCCCAAATTTCATATGAGCTAAGACCTCCGTCTTGTTTTCGGAAGTTTTAAGAATTGCTGCAGATGTATCATCGCAAGATGTTTCAATACCTAATATATATTTTTTCATTGAGATCTAATTCTCTAAAGGACATGCCACTTTTTTGAGTTGAGTCGCAAAATACTTCTCATTGAGCGTTGTGGCAAGACCCTTTTCATCTTTGTTATACCATTCTGGAGACTGATCTCTGCTATGGCAGCTTAAACATTTATTCTGTAATTCTAGAGGAGTTTGGGTCGCCTTTTCACTGAAAGGATGCTCTCCGTCTTGAACGTGACAATTGCTACACTGTACGTTGGCAAAATTATGCGTGATGCCCTTTGATTTATCTAACTCGATCCATTTGGCAGAGATTTCCATTCGGTCTTCTCCGGAGAGTTTTCTTACTGGATGCTGGAATTTAACCTTGGCCCCAAGCTCCTCCCAGTACTTCTCATCGTCAAAATCCTCTTTTTCACTCACAATCATATTGGATTTATTGCTAAATCCCTCAGGTTGATTCATTCCAACTGAATGGCATTTTACACAGTTTGGGTTATTAGATTCTTTTGCATGGATTAAAGTCGAATAGGATATTGAGTGTGCCGTTTTCTGCCAAAACTCTACTTGTTGCGTGTGGCACTCCGAGCAGCTCAGGTAAGTAGGGATTCTGTTATCTTCTTTTATATGAGTGGTAAATACACTTTGTTCTGCGAGATAAATTTGATCCAACTCGGCCTTAAATTTATCTAACCAGGTAACCATTGGATTTGATTTTACGAGGTCTTTTGTTTCATCACGAATTTCAAGAAGCTCGTAGTTCTTTTCGTCAAAAAACTTAACTTCCCCTAGGTAATGGTTACGCGAAAGAACTTGCGCAATTTTGGTTTGATTAACTTCTCTTGGTGCCGTGGTAAATGATTGGGTATGAGATCCTAGGATCCAGTCTATTTTATCTGAATTATTTGCCAGGCTGATATCGTAGTCCATCCCAGCATGAGACATGATAATAAGATAATCATCTTTTTTGAGGTTTTTTAATTCTTCAGTAAGAACTTGTTTTGGGTCTAAGAAATAACTGCGAAATTTTGGTAGCAATAGGCTCGGTTCAATGACTCCAAGAAAAATGAAGTTTTTAGAACCGACTTTTATTTTTATCTTTTTTTCATGTTTAATTTTTAAATTGTCTTTAGCATTGGTCATTAAAAACTGAAATTTATGTTTTTGAGAAATTTCTGCCAAAAATTCAACACCCATTGCGAAGTCTTGATCTCCGGGTGTGAAAATTCGAAGACCTAAATCATCTAACGCTTCTGCAATCTTTCTCGCTTTGAATTCAGCTGATTTTTGATTGTATTCAGCGATAATAGGAGTCTCAAATAAAGTGTCGCCTGAATCAACATAAATGAGAGGGTGCTTTTCTCTTAAACTATTTAGTTGGCCATAAACTTGCGGAAGTCCACCTAATGGAAATTTTCGCCACCCACATGGATGAGTTTCTCCATTTATATTATTCGAAAAAACAACGGAGAACTTCTCTCCTTCATCTAATGCAATTTCATTTCCGTATTGAGAGTCAGTGAGTTTGATGAAATCCGAACAACTCAAGGTGGAGAGTAAAATAGTTGTGAGGGCCAAATTTTTTAAAATCATAATTCTGCTTTTGCTTTTTTAACGAAAACCGATTCTGGATAACTCTTAATAAGCTCTTCAAAGGTTGCTTTCGCTTTATCAGCTTCCTTTTTCTCCTTAAAGTTTATCCCAATATAATAAAGTGAGCCGGGAGCTTTTGAGCTTCTTGGGTAATTGGTATAAATTTTTGAAAAATAAACTAGTGATTCGTCGTAGTTCTTTGCCCATAATTCAAGTAGCCCTAAGTTATAATAAACTTTATTTCTAGTGGCAGCGCTAATTTTGTTTTGAGCTAAGACTTCTAAGTAGAGGTCTTTGGCTTTTGATTGTTGATTTGCAGTAAAGGCTTTATTAGCATCAGCATAAAGATCATCAGAAGACTTTCCAGACATTTCTGAAAGAGTTCCAGTAACTTTATTAATGAACTTTTTCTGTTTTCCAAGATTATCCTGAACTTGGGTGATTTGCTCTTGCATAGCTTTATTCTCGTCCGTCAATGCTTTTACTTGCTCTTGCAGTTGAGCAATTTTTTCATTCACACTTTGATAAGACTGAGCACCTTCTGTCTGGGTTTTATAATCGATTTCTTCAATTTGTCCGGTTGCTCTTGCAAGAGTTCCTCTTAATTCTTGAATTTCAATTCTAAGATCAGCAATGATTTTTGAAGATTGTTTGATTTGTCTATCAACATCTTGTTCTCTTTTGATTTCTTCAGCAGTCTTAAAACAAGAAGTAAGTAAAAGGGGGATCGCGATCGCAGTCATCAGTTTCATAGTTTCTCCTAATGGAGAAAATTTTAACACTAATTAAGAACGATGTTAATTATTCTTGAGTGGCTTTTTTGATGGATTCAAACTCTGCTTGTTCAGCAAATTTTTGCGATAGAGTCGCGTATTGTTTTGCTTTATTAAAGTACTTTCTTCGATACGCTGATTTTGCTTTTAAATAATAAATTTCAGCTTTACGAAAAAGGGTGGGGGCGTGTACTTCGGCTTTGGAAGCTTTAGCAGCAAGAAATGCTGCCTGGGCCATGTTCATCTCTTCTTTAGGGCGCGTGGTCGCTAAACCACACGCCGTTAATATCATTGAAAGGATGATAAGTTTTTTAAAGGACATTACTACTTAGCAGTAATTACGAAGTTTGCTCTTCTGTTTTTAGACCAAGCAGACTCATCGTGTCCGTATGCAACTGGTTTTTCTTTACCGTAAGAAACAGTAGAGATTCTAGCTGAAGACACACCTAGTGCTTCTAAGTACTCTTTTACAGCTTTAGCTCTTCTTTCACCTAGAGCAGTGTTGTACTGAATCCCACCTCTTTCATCAGCATGTCCTTCAATTTGAACTTGAACTGCTTCAGTAAGTTTTAGGAATTGAGCATTTTCTTCAAGTGTTGCTCTTGCTGCACTTGATAGAGCAGATGAGTCAAACTCAAAGTAGATCGTTTTTAATGGTCCAGCAGTATTATCATCAGATGATCCATTAACTTCAAGAGCTCCTTCCATCGCTGTTTCTTCCATCACTGTGTCAGTTGTGCTTTTAGTTTCGGTTTTTGGTGTACTTGAACATCCCACTAGGAATGCAGCTAGTACAACAGACATTAAACTTAGTTTCATTAGGTCCTTCATTAGATTTTCCTTTTTATAAACGTTTTACAATAAGATATTGAAATCTCATTTTATTATGACAGAAACTTTTGAATTTTGAAGTCTTTTCGGGATTTAAAAAATAAATCTTAACTTTTTTGAAGCGTTGCAGGTTTTGACATGATGGTGTCAAAGTTTTGATGGTGCCAATTTTTAAAAGCATTTAAATTGGCAATTGAAGGCATTTTTATATTTTTAAAAGTTGGCACGCTACTTGCTATATAAAATACGTGTGTGTGTTGGGGTTATAAGAAAAGGATTTTTTTATAACTTCTCCTTATGTCTCTCAAAAAAGCCTATCCGTTCTGGATGGGCTTTTTTATTTTTACCCTTCTAAAAAATCATACATCAAACTTGATATCAGCCTCGCTCCCTTTTGGGAAAGGTTTTCAAAGATTGGGTTGTATTCGTAAACACCAAATGCAATCGAGTTATCGGGATAATTTTTTGTCAGGTATTTATTTGTTTGGCGAATAAGAGTCTGAGTAAAACCGTTATGATTTGGAGCGCTAACTGCTTCCATTTCAGAGGCTGTTAGTCCGTCAGCGTCAAGACTTACAAAAATAAATGTATCCTTATCTATTTCAGTGAGGTGTTGAGATAATTCTGAAAAAAGAGCCTGATCGTTCTTGTCTTCTTTTGTGATGAACATTTGATAGATATTTTTTAAGGGACTCATTGTTGAAATTGAGTTGGCATATAAATGGACTCCAACTTGGATCAGTCTTATATTTTGATCCGTGATCTCATCAAAGTTTCTAAATGGGGTTCCTGAGTGATGACGATCATCAATTCGTGTGTCGCAATGGGCATCGAAATTTAAAATAAGTATTTTTGAATAATGTTTTTTTACTGCTCTTAAAAAAGGGTAGGCGTGATCGTGGCCGCCGCCTATGTGGATAATACGCGAATGGTTTTTTATTAGATCGGTGATTGCGTTCGCCTCTTCTATTTGGGCAACTTCAAAATTTTCTTGTTCAAGTTTCTGCGAACTGACTTCTTTAACATCAATATTTTTCCAGCGAAGTTGATTTTGTAGTTTTTGAAAACTGGCGAGAATGCTTGTGGGAGCGAACCTTGCTCCATTGCGACCGAAATTTCTTCTGACTCCGATATCACTGGAGCTGGTTAGGATGATGGGAGATTCTAAATCTGAGTTTTGATTGATAATAGCTTTTATTGACTCTTTGGATCGATTTTTCATTGTGAGAACCCTTAAACTGTAAGATACTTATAATAACGTACTATGGATTGGTTTTTAATAAAAGAAAGTGAACATTTAGGTCCCTTCAGTGAGGAAGGAATAAAAGAGCTCCACGCAAGTGGAGAATGTCTGGATGAAGATCTCGTATGGCGAGATGGTTGGACTGATGCAAAAACTTTTAAGGCCGTCTTTAGTGAAGAGGAGCCACCTGCTTTTAGTACGAAGACTCCTGAAAAATATATTGAAGAAGAAAAAACAAATGAAGAAAAGAAAGTAACTGTACAAAATATAATTTCAAATAA
>CATLVA010000002.1 GCA_950060715.1 uncultured Oligoflexia bacterium
TTCGTAGACCTGTACTGCCTGTTGAAATTTTGTATGCATGCTTTCCTCATGGAAGGCAATCAAACGTTTTTGCCAGGCAGCCTCAGGGCTTTGGTCACTCAAAAACCATTCTGGCGGGAGCTTCAACACCTCGGCTAAACGGACCAGCATTCCATACCGTGGTACCGACTTCCCAGTCACCCACTCCGAAACTGCAGATGGAGTGACGTCAAGCAGTGATGCTACCTCTTTTTGCCTGTACCCCGCTTGCTTGATTGCGTTTCTTATATTTTCATTCAACTGTGGCTTTTTCATGTTTCCTCCTTAACTCGCATACTCTAATAGCGGAAGACTATTTTCATTTAGCCCTTCTAACACGGGCAAAGCATGGCCCACAGTTTTGTACTCTTTTGCACCTTCAAAATTACGAACTAAATCTTTTTCACTTTCGCAAAGATCGCTAAATTCTCTCTCAGCATAATCCATAGGAAGAAACTTTTTCATTTTACAAGCCTCTATATTGAATCGACGTAAAATATCCTCATCTTTGAATAAGAAGTGAATCGTTCCTTTTTTAAAAATACTGATTTCAAAAAACTTTGAATCAATTTTTCTATTCTGTCCTTCCTCTAAAGCTTGTTTACAAGTTTCATACAGTGATTCCTTTTGTGGTTCAGTAGAAAAATAACTGATTACGAGGTCAACATCATTTAAAAAATCTTCTTTTTGGAAGTCGATTTTAAAACCACTCCAACGCATATCTAAATAAAATGGCATAATGACTTTTTTATTGATCTTAAAGCCATTATTAGTTTTCCATGCGTTAAAATAGTGAATGTTCTTTTTATATTCTTCGTCTCCCCAACTGTTATCTCTCAGTGCATAGCTCGTAAAATCATCAAAGAGCTTTTCGATAGTTTCATCAATCATTTTAGGAAACCTCTCGATCAGATTTATAACAAATTGCCTGATATTCGATTCTGAAAACTCCATATATTGGTATTTCTCAATTTCAGCTCTAAACTCTTCTCTTTTCTTTGAAGTCAGCTTCCTTTTAACTTCTGGTAGTTTTGTAACTTGTTGCCAATAACTCTTTTTTAGCTCTCTTAAGAAAGTATTGATTTTTGCTTTCATTATCTCAGTCAGATTTTTTCCCCTTTGGTTCTGGTCTTCTTCGCTACTATTAACTTTTAGTGATAAGTGCTTAGAGACTAAGTAATAATTTTTGTAAAAATCTACAATCTGATTGATTACAGTTTCTCTTTCTCTATTGAAATTAATTACTAAATTTTTGATTCCATCCCTTGTTGCAACTTCTTTTTTTTCCTCTAAGCCTTCTATCTCCATCTCTTCATCTTTTTTCATTCCTTCATACAGATGAGTTTCAACTTCACGATCTACATTAATATAAATAAGTGCGACCTCTACAGGTGTTTTCCTTTCAGCATCCAGAAAGGCATCTTCAATGTATTCTATTTCTGCGTTAAGCTCTTCTAATTTCGACACTAGAAGTCTTCTTCTATTAGAGTAAGGGTTTTTGATTGTTTCAGCATTGAGTAAGCAAACAATCTGACCAGAAAACATAATATCAATAGCCTTTAACAAATGCGCATCCCCATCACTAAATGGGAAATTTGCTATAATTAAATCGAAATGCTCTTGACCGTTATATTTTAGAAAATCCGAATCTATTAAATCCGCTTCGGCTCCCTTCCACTCATAAGGCAAATCTCCCTGAGACTTTAAAAGCTTAATGTCTTTACCCCTTAGTATTGCTTGCAACTCAGGGTCAATTTCAATTGCAGATATGTTCACATAACTGTTTCTTAGTTCCCCACTTCTTCTTAAATAATCTATAATAGTTCCACTTCCTGCACTTGGTTCTAAAATGTTTTTAATCTCCCACCACTTTTGAACCTTACTTGTCATTTTAATTAATAATTCTTTAGGGGTCGGGTAAAAATTTGGATTGTTTAGCATTGTACTTTCTCCTTTTTCAATTCTTAAAATGCGTATCCCTTTTGGGGGCAAGTGAAACGCAGCAGGAATTGAACGTTGATCAAGAAGAAAAATAAAAAACTTAGAAGTCCGAAAGGACTTCGTGAGCCAAAGTTTTTCTATTTTTGTTCTTGATTGGAGAGAAATTTCTGTTAGGCTAGGCCAACCCCCAAAAGGGAGCGAAGCGACCCAACCTTTAAAACACCCGAAGGGTGTCTAAAAGAGCACTCCCAAAAAGGGAGTGCCAACAGAGATCAGTGATTTAATATTCGTGATAAAGACTTCCATCTCTATTCTGCTTATCACTCTCTAAATCACTCCAAAAAGTTTCGGGTGGAACGATTCCGAACTCTTTGAATTTTCCCTTTATTTCTTCGACTGTCATTCCCAACTTTTCAGTGAGCAAATCTGAAAAAATCATCTTTCCATCTTGATAAACACTGAGAAAGAAATGTCCTGGTGTATTATCCCAACCAGAAATAATTTCGTAATTTTTTGTTTTAAATTTTCTTTGACTCATGCTTGACCTCCTTGAGTTGTCCAAATTCCTCTTTCTACTCGCTCATAATGGCGTTGAAGAGTTTGTCTTATTTTCGCTTTCCAATGCTTATTTTTTTCAATTAGATGGGTTGCTACCTTCTCAACTTCTTTGTAGATTTCTGACAATGTTGCTTGGCGGCCAAGTTTCATAAAAACCAAACGGATTGCGTTTCTCCAAGTTTTCGCAACTAGCTGAGTCGCGGAAGTTGCGACCTCTAAAGAAACTTGAAAGATACACCTTCGAGTTTTTTTCCAGATGATTAGATACTCATGCAAGATAGGAATGAAATGGCCGTAAAAGGGCTTCCATGTGGAAGAAGGATTACTCTGATGTTTAATGACTACAGAAAGTAGCTCATTTTTTGGCAATAGTTGAATAAGGTCGGCTTGATAACTCTTAAACCCTAATTCTTTATTTCGTTGATCTCCTATTAGAGTGCAGTATATTCCACCGTCCTTTGTCGCTTCTCGCTGATTTAATAGCATGACCTGACTTTTTTCTAAGAACTCATCAACTGAGTGACAACGAGAAGTGTCTGATGGGTGGGGCGTTCCTCCCCACTGCTGACCACTGTATTTAATCATGTCGTGATAAGGTGGATGAGAAAAAACTATATCTAAAGGGCAAGGAACTTTCTTTAAAAGATAGTCATGTGTAAAATCAAAACCGCTATGTAGATCGAATCCATAGTAATCAACTCCTAACTCTTTACAAACATCACGACTTGTCCCTGACCCTTCGCAAACATCGGCAAAGTTTTTAGCCTGAAAGTGTTTAATCAAGTCTTTGATTAAATAACCAGAAGTGTTTCTGAACCTCCCCAAAAATAGTGGACAATTTTTAAGCTACGATATAACAACAGATCAAGGAGTATATCGTGAGTTCAAAAAGAGGAAGAGGGGCTTATTCTAGTGAGTTTAAAGCAGAAGCCATAAAATTAGCAAACGAAAAAGGTTTTCAGCAAGCAGCAGATGACTTAGGTGTTCATCATTCGACGATAAGAGATTGGGCAAAAAAGCTAGAAAAAGGCTCTATTAATACTAAAGAAAAAAGTACCTCTAAGACTTATGAAGAGTTAGAGAAAGAAAACAGAAGGCTTAAAAAAGAGCTTCAATATATGGAAGAGATCAACAAGGTTCTAAAAAAAAGCACAGCAATTTTCTCCTCAGACCAGTTGAAAAATTCAAAGTGATTTTACAACTTAAGGAGAGAGTCCCAATATTATTTAGCTGTAAGTTTTTTGGTATCTCAAGAAGTCATTACTATAAATGGCTTAAAGGTCAAAAAACAGTATCCTTCATCAAGAAGGAATCTATTTGTAAGGCGATTAAAGAAGAGTTTGCTGCCAGCAGAAAGACATATGGTGCCCCACGTATTTGGAGAGCACTTAGAGCTAGAGAAATAATTATCTCAGAAAATACAGTGGCAAAGTATATGAAAGAACTTGGACTGGATGCGAGACACAAGAAAGCATTTATTCCACAGACAACAGACTCGTCCCATGAAGATCCTATCGCAGATAGAATATTTAAAGTTGAAGATGATGATGTCCTTCCAAAAAAGGCTGGCGAATTACTGGCCGGGGATATTACTTACTTAAGACTTGGGGCGAATAACTTTTTATATCTTGCAGTAGTCATGGACCTATTTAATAGAGAAATTGTTGGCTGGTCGATAAGCAAGACAATGAGAACAGACCTCGTTTTAACTGCTTTAGAAAATGCAATGTGGGTCGTGGGACCTGATGCAGAAGTTATCTTTCACTCAGATAGAGGTAGTCAGTATGCTAGTGAAGCTTATCGAAACTTTTTAAAGAGTAAAGATGTTCTGCCTAGTATGTCTCGCAAAGGAAATTGCTACGATAATGCTTATGTTGAGTCTTGGTTTGCATCACTAAAAAAAGAATCTCTGTATAGAACAGAGTATTCAACAGAAAAAGAATTAAAAAGTTTGGTATTTGATTATATTGAAGTTTGGTATAATAAAAAAAGAAAACATTCAGCACTTGATTACATGAGTCCTGAAGAGTATAAAAATAATCATCGTAGCGCTTAAATTAGTGTCCTATATTCTTGGGGAAGTCCAAAATGCCGTGGCCATAGTCGGCGACATTTTTTAGTAATTGTTTGTATGCTCGTATTTCAGTCAAATAACCTCCTTTAGAAAATCCTGAAATGGACATTAGTTTTTTGTTCAAATTTCTGTATGTAGCGTTTATTAGGCCCTTCCGATGAGTAAACAAAGGCAAGGTCAAAGTCTGCGTTATCAAGTTTTTTCTCCATTCTTCCATTTGAGTAATCACCGTACTCAACACCGACTTTGATTTCTTTTTTGCCTGTCGCTATTCCCTGTTCATCATATTCAATGACTTCACAGATAAGGGTCGCATCCATATAAGCTGGGCCATTTTGTCGTTGATCGTTTGAGATGCCTTTTTTTGATTCGGCAAACTGGGAGAACTCAGGAATGACCTTCTTTACTTTAATCCCCATTTCTTTAAGTTCTTCCGTAGCTCTAAATACTGATGTTGGTACTCTAAGATCATGGGTGAGAAGGTTTTGTCGGGACTGAGAACCTTCTTGGACTAATTCTTTTCCTATTCTTCTTTCTAGGAAGCCTCTGCCTGAAACTACCCCTGAGTGTTGAATTGTGAAGTATTCTTGAGGCTCTGTTTGATTGAGAGAGTCTTGTTCACTCAAAGGCTGATGATTTCTTTTTAAGAGCTTTGGAGAGCCTAATATTGGATCTTGCTCATCGAGGCCTTGGGAATGCCTATCAATGTCCTCATTACTCAAGCCTATGTAGTTTAATTGTTCTCTGGTAACTTGTTTCCAGGTATTCACGAACTCTAGGGCCTGTATATTGATGCCGTATTTCGATTGATAGTGGTTAAGGAACTCAGTTTTTCTTTTGAGTTTCATTTCCCATTGCTTTTGAGGCTTCTTGAGGAAGCTCGTAATTTCTTCTGATTCGGGGTGAACTCCTTCTCTGCGAAGAGCGTTTAGTCTTAGTGACTCTTGGTTACTTAGTTTTTCTCCTCGAATAGTCTTAAAGAAGAGCTTAAAGTCGTCCATCTTAGGTTTATAAACCTCGTCGAGAGAGTTTATGTTCTCAGGAGATTGAGGATTATAAGTGATCTTAGATTCTTTAAGAAAAGACTTTCTACTTAGGAAGTCTTCTTCAACAATTCGAGAAATATTGGCTTGATAATTTGATTGAGCATCAATATAGATGAAATTCGTTCTTTCTGGTTTTCCTCTTTTGATAAAACCTTGATGTTTTTCTGAAAGTTCAGAGAAAGCTCTATCTTTAATTTTTTGATATAGCTTTGGCCTATTTTCAGATAAGAATTTAACGCCCTCTCTGACCGCTAAATTAAGCTCTCTCTCTCCTGATCTTCTTAGTTCATCTCTTTGGTATTGGACTTGCTCAAGCACTTTATGAATAGCTCTATAGCCTTTCCCATTATCTAATAGAAGGTATCTCTCTGGTGTTCCGCGCCAGTTTTTTCCTGATACTTTTGGTCTTTCCTTTTTAACGTAGGTAAGACATTCATCGAGGAGCTTCTTCATATCAGTGTCATTGTAACTACGATAGCGAGAGTGTTCACGAATCCTTGCTTCGACTTCTTTATAAGCCTGGGGGATTACATCACTCTTGTTCTTTGTAAGAAGTTTCGTAATTTCCTCTGATGGCGGCTCTATCCCGAGGGTATTCATAATCTTAGAGTGTTCAATTTCTGATAATCTTTCTTGAGATGAAAGCCAAATTCGGGCATCTTTTATCTGTTTTGGATCTTGCCACTCAGAAAAAGCCTTTTCTTTTTTTTCAGCAATAAATCCTTGTTCAAGTAGAGAGTTGACACTGCCCTCTGATAGAGAAAAGTCTTCCTTCGCGATCTTATGAAATAGTTTTTCATCAAACTTACGAAATTGAATTTTTTCTAAGAAAGCAAGCTCGGTATTGGTTGGGATATAGATATTATCAAGTGTAATGTGATGGGACTTTAACTCCCAAAATCGTTCTTTATCTTTGAATGATAGAGTGTCGTATTCACCGAATGTCCCTTTAAGGAAAAGAGAAAAGTCTTTCCCTGATAGGTCGGTATCGTAGTTGTTCTCAAAGCTTGGTCTGCTTGAAAGAAGCTCTTCTGAGTCTCTATATTTAACGTGAGGTTTTGAACGAAGAATAATTGAAGTATTAACCCTTACGGAGAGGTCAGTAGATATGATTTCTTTCGGGTCATGGTACTTAATTCTATTGCGTAAAACAAAAGAAAGCTCTTTTGAGAGTCCTAGCTCTTTAGCTAGAGCTCTCAGAGCTTTACTTTCAGTTCCAGCGGCAATGCTATCTAAATATTTTACTTCATTGGCTTCTAATGAGGTGTAATCTATTGACTCAACTTGCTTAGGGCCACGGTAATCAATTCTATCTTGGAGTTTATAATAGTCGCCAGTAGTAAGGTTGAAATCTTTAAGTTTTTCAAACTTCGCACCGTCTTCTAACCAGTTTTTTTGATCGTTACTGAGAATATCAAGATGAGAGTTTTCATTTTGAAACTCGAAGAATCGAAACTCATCAATAAAAAAACGATCTTTTAATGACTGAACTAGCTCACCATCACTGGTGATCTCTTTTCCGTTAAGCTCCTCTAAGAAATTAACTTCTTTTTGAGATAATTCCGAAATGTAACCACGTTCTTTCAAATCTTCAAATTGCAGCGAGGAGAAAAGTGATTGAAGCTTAAATTCATCATTAGCTTTTAGAGATTTACTTAGATTGCTCATGTATTCCTTGTCATAAGAAGACAAGAAATCTATGAAGTCACTTATTTGAAGATTCTCTAACATGAATGGAGTCAAATTATAGTCTTTAGCTATCTTAAATACCTCTTT
Organism: uncultured Oligoflexia bacterium; assembly: GCA_950060715.1. Next base: position 7,414 of record CATLVA010000002.1, read on the forward strand.
GTCATCCTTTGGAGCTTGTCGCCTTACCGCTGACAGGAAGAAATATTCATTATTGTTTAAGACTTGAGAACGCAGTTCAGATGAGCTTTCTAATTGAAGCTCATCTTTAATCTTTGATAAAAATTGAAGTCTTCTCTCCGAAAAATCTTCTTTTCCTTCGAGTAGAGAATAGAGATCTTTTATATCTCTTTGAGGTAATTCTTTTATAAGGCGGTTCTTAAAGTTTTCTAAGTCTTGCGTTTGGAAATACTTTAACAAGATCGCTCTATGTTCTTGAGGGGAGTTTGGCTTTAACTCGTCAAACCTAGTGAGTAAATGAGCATCTGAATAATCTAAATAAATAGGTGGGATATGCCCTCGGCGGTTAAGTCTTTCAACAAGCAAGGGGCTGTGTTCTTTATAGTTTACTTTGATATTGTCAGAAACAAAGATATTTGAGCTTATCTTAACAGATGAGTCAAAGGCCCTACTGCCATCGTCGCTCAAGATGAAGCGATCCTCTAATAGCTCAAAGGTTCGACCGGCGGCAATCCCTAACTCATTTCCTTTCTCGAAAATCGCATTTTTTGAAACTGGTTTCTCAAAAAATGAGGCTAGTTCTAGCTCTTCTTTGTTGAGATAACTTAAAAAACCTCTGTATTGAAGTTGTGAAAGTCGATGTGATGGCACTCCGTATTCAATTGCAAGGTTTTCTATTGTACTTTTGTCGGTATATTGTGGATTAAGCTTTGAAACTTCTTTTAGAAAAACAGACTCTTCACTACTTAATGAATCAATGAAGCCTCTTTCTTTGAGTGTACGAATATCTTCGCCAGTAACTCCAAGGTCTTTAGCAACTTCATCAACATTAACTGTATCGTCGGTTTGTTTGTATCTCTTAATGACATTTAAAAACTTTGACTGCTTTTCTGAAACGGTTGAGATTAATTCTCTCTGCTCCATGCTTTGAAGTTCTTGAGGCTCAATGGCGTAATTTCTGGCCCTGTTGAGAAGTTCTTTATTATTCTGAGGAAGCTCTTTCTTGAGAGACATAAGAAAAAGCACTTCTTTGTCTTGAGGGAGGAGTTTAAAGGCGGCATCAAGATCAATATGTTCTTTGATTCGTGAAGCATAGTTAATCTGGCTTTGAGTAAGATACTTCTCTGGTGTATCAGTTAAATCGAGAGTCGCCGCATTGGAAATATCTTGAGAGGTAATGGGTTTAGCTTGAGAGGGGTGGTTCCCTTTATTCAATCCCCAAATTTGACGAAATAATGAATCAAGAAATTTATTTCTTGTATCTGCTTGCTCGTTCTGTTGAGCTTTGAGTAATTTCTTATTAAGCTGCGTAATTTCGATAAAAGACCTCCAATCTCCTCAAAAGAGGGAAAGTTAATAAATCTATGATGTTTAATTTGATTCTCTTTTCAGGAGAGAACTCACTTCTTTTGAGAAGTTCCCATTTGTCTCTTTTGTGAGGCCAAAAATGGGGTTTTAAGGCGAGTCTTTTAAGGCTTGCTTTCTTTCCATCAAAAAGGATAGCTAGAGCTGTAAAGGCTTCTGCTGCTTGTACGTCTGACGCTTCAATTACATTTTCTAGGGATTCACTCTCAGTATATGAAACGCTTAGAGTATCAGATTCACCATGATACTTTTCATCAACTTGATCCATACGGGGTGACATAGCGGATTCTTGGATTGTCTTAGACAACCTCTTAGCCACTCTTTTTCCCGTTACCTTTTGAAGAAAATCAATTGTTATAGGATCGTTTGTGGCCATGACGACAACCGAGCGAACAACACCGTGAATTTTATCAAACTGGTCGTTTTGACTGGCCTTTGCTTTTAGAGCAGAAATTGACTGCGTAAGAAGTTCTGTAACTCCTCCGAATGAACGGCTAAGTTCACAGTATTCAAGATCACCATTGTTTTGCTTATTCCCAAGGGTGATAACTCTTGGAGCTTCTTCTAGGAGCTGGTACTTAATCCTTTTGTTTTGAGGGTTCGCCAAGACTCCGTGTTGCCATCTTGCTTTACATAAAGTCACGATTCCATCAGCAAGACGATCTCCAATGAGTATACCTGGAAAATTAGGCACAAAAATTTTGCCTGTTGTAACGACTTCATCAAAGTTAATAGTTGGCTTTTCTGATGAAAAAATCTTCTTAAATTCAGGAGACTCGAATTGTTGTAAAAATGGCTGAATGTTAGAAACGATAGCACTTGTATTGTTGTCGTTTCCACTCCACGTTGTTAGGAGCCAATTACAAGCATCTAAAATAAGTGAGAAAACATCGTCGGCATTAGTAAATGATGGAGAATCTTGAATCTTCTCTCTTTGTTTTTCACTTTCTATGAACAGGTAAGCCTTAAAGCGGTCTTGAGCAGTTACCTTTCCCTCTTTGAATTTATTTTTAGCTTCTAGGTCTATTATTTTTTTGACTTCGATGGCAATTTCTTCATTGAGTTCGTCGGCAGCATCTTGTGACAACGCTTTATCTCTATCAAAAACTATTTTTTTTATCTTCGGGTTGTTTTTTAGGTGGTACTCAGCTCGATCTTTTCTAAATTGTTTTTCCCTACGAAGTGGAAGATTTTGTGCATAAGCTCGAACTTCATCAGTAATGTCTTCTTCTTTAATATGAGTAAAAATGTATTTTGAAAGTTCATGCCATTTATCTTCGGGGTTCTCCATACAAGCTAAGTATGACCTTAGAACGAAAACACCAAAGTCATTAATCTTTCTCTTTCCATCTAATGTTGTAAAACAACCGCTTGATGATTGAGCGTAGAGTTTTGAGAGTTGATAAAGCGTAATTAGCTTATCGTGGTAAGAGTAGAGTAAGACGATAAGAGTTCTACAAACGAGGTAGTTCTGATTCTCCCAATAAGGCTCGGGAGAACTTTGGCCACCTTGAGCGTTAATCCAAGCAGAGATAACCCAGGAAGCGACTTTAAATGCAGTCGTACCTTCCCAAATATTATCTAGTAGCAGTGGGTTAATTGTATCTTCACGGTCAAGAGAAAGGATGATTAAATCATCACCACGTTTTGCATTGATAGCTGTTTGGATGATGTAATCTGTAAGCTCTGCTTTAGGGTCACAACAACTAATTGAAGCTTTCTTCTCATAATCTTGTGCTTGCCATTCAATAGCTTGTTTAAGGCGAGGATGAGCAAAACAAGTCGTTTTACCTGAACCTGTCGGCCCGACAACGATTGTACTTGTCCTAAGACCTTCTTGGTTTTGTGCAACTCTTTCTTCGTAAGGTGTCTCGGTAAGAGAGTCTTCGCCTTTTTCATCAACGAAACTTGTAAAATGATTGAAATGAAATTCTTCTGAGTTTGGCGACCAGCCTGATTCATCTAGTGGGATTTTCCAAACATTTTCTTTGGCCCAAGCGATTGAGTGCTTAATGAGTCTTGATAATACTCGGCTACGTCCTTCAAACATTAGGAAAAGCCAGAAGATAAAAGAGAATATTGAGAACTCTTTTAGAAAAGGCCAAGGGCTTGAAGAGAAGAAGTTCTTAACAATTGATACTTGTTTATCAAATGAAATCAGAGAGGCGTAATCAATGAAATACTTATTGATAAAAGGTGTATCTAAATAGCTCGCTAAGTAAATAGTAAGCGATATGAGGAATACAATTGAAATTCTTATTTTCACTATTTTTCGAGTAATGGGCTTCAAATGCTCAAAACGAAGGTCGTACCACTCTAGCTTTTTTCCTAGCTTGTTAGTGTCTGGAAAAATCAGCTTCCACGTTGGGACTAGCCAAATACGAACTATCGCTTTTGAGGCATAGAACGCAAAAAATACATTCCATACTGTTTCGAGAATATTTCTTAAAAAGACATTGGGAAGAGCAAGGGTGACGGATGGAAACTTTACGAATGAAATTGCGAAGAATAAGGCCCAAAATAGGAGGACAACATTTCCGTAGCTAAAGGATTTTTTACCAGTTGATTTTGCTGTAGGTGCGACTGCCATTTAGGATAGCTCCTTGTGATTCGTCCAATTCGCTAGTTCGTCGCAATCAATTTGACCTTTACTGGCCAGCTTCTCATGCTCCTCATAAAGAGAGGCTTTGAGTTGAGTTTGAGAGAAGTTATTCTTGTCGAACTTAAGGATGGAAGACGGGTCGGGCTTGAAAGTGTATTCAATTACAGGTCTTCTTCCTGAAATTCCTGCTGTTCCCTTTCCGCCTTTTAGGCAAGTTTCGCATCCATTTCCACGATGATAGAAACTAGGATTTTCACTTTGTTTACGACAGACAGGACAAAGGAGTTGAGGAAGTCTTTGCGCGGCTACAAATAAGAGGTTTTCGGCAACAAGTCTTCTTTCAATACCGAATCCACTTTCTTTGTCGCAAAGTCTGTCAATTGTCCCTGCTACGTCATTGGTGTGTAGAGTAGAGATTACTAAGTGACCTGTTTGAGCTGCCTCAAGAGCGAGAGAGGCACTTTCTTGATCTCGAATTTCTCCAATTAGAATAACGTCAGGGTCAAGTCTCATTGCACTCTTAATGGCTTTTTTCCAACTGACTTTATGAGTGATTTCAGTGTGGGAAACGCCAGGAAGGGGCCTTTCAACAGGATTTTCGAGAGCAATAACATTTTTCTTTTCTCTGTCTATCTCCATAAGACAGGCTTGCATCGTAGTTGATTTTCCACTACCTGTAGGCCCTGTGAACAAGATACAACCTTGCTTGTTATGGATAGCCGATAGAAGGTCGTTGAGAGTTTTTTCATCGAGGCCGCAATTCTTTAATGAGGGAACATCGTCTTCTCTGATAACTCTTAACACGAAGTATTCACCAAAAATTGTAGAGTTAATTTCAAGACGATAGCGGCAGTTAGTAAGCTCAAGAGAAAACGATCTACTCTGAGTCTCATCTTGCACACTAAGGTCAGCATTTGCGATTTGCTTTAAGCGATTGGTTAATGCTAATCGCATGGGTTTATCTTTCTCAAATTGAGATACTTCTTGGAGTTCTCCATTAACTCTGAATATTACCTTTATGGCAGCTTTGGTCTGCTTGATGTGAATATCTGAGGTCTTGAATTTCTCTGCTTTAAGAAATGTTTCTCTCCAAAAACTAGAGAGATAATCTTTTTTGCAGATATGATCGTCTGAAGATACAGGAGAAGCAGTCTGAAACTTTGCTACCATGATAGCTCCATTCCAGCGTTATACTTCTGGTTAAGTTCTTCTAAGGATAGACTCTCAACTGCCTCAATAGACTTCCTAATGATTTCGTCGTGTACGCTTGATTGAAGACCGCCTCCATTCTCTATCGCTTCTCCCAATCTTTCTAAAGAAAGATCGTCTTCGATATTTTGGCGCACAAACTCTTCTTTGAAGTCTAAGTCTTGTGTGTAGTCTTGCTCTAAAGGAACTTCTTGAATGAAAGTTTTTTCTAAATTTATTGATAAGTTCAATTATGTGACCTCCTTTTATTTCCAAGGTTTCCCAACGTCCTGACCTAATAGGTCACAGATTTTGCGGATAAGTTTGAGTTGAATGTATTTGTAAAGCTCGAAGCGGATAGCAGCTTGGCAGTTTTCGTATTTACGAATCTCAGGGGCCAAGCCGACTTTGATAGTGAGCCTTGTTGATGGATAGGTGCATTGAATCTTTTCCCAAACGGTATAGATTCTTTTGTTCCCAGGAACAGGATTATTTCCCAAAATCTCACTATATTTAGCTCTAGCTACTTCTGCGGCAACCCAAGGGGCGGCGGTAGCTGCGGCCGCAATAGCTGCATTAGTACCTGAGTTACTTGAGAGTGTTGAGGGATCTTTTGGGTCAGGTCTTTGGACATACTGAGTTGTGTCCTCTTTGATACTTTGAGTCTCAACTGGGTTACAGTTTGTTTTATGAACTTCCTCTACAACCGTAGTATATTTCTTAAAGCCCCAACGATGCCTTTCTGTGTGCTTATGGGTTCCTGATCCGCTACACGACACTGCATATTTTTTATGAACAGGGTGTTTTACCTTTCTATATCCTGATAACTCCATCCTCTTAACGTGAACAGCATAAACGTGATTTGCTCGGCGGCACTTTCCACGCTTCATTTTTAAACAACCACGATACTTATGATTACTTAGGCAAGATGATCTACTTACTCCCTTCCTGAAAGATAATCGTTGACCACCAACACTAAAGGATTGTCCTCCTACTAAAGTTCCTCTTGAGTCTCTTTTGTGGCAATAATCTACAGCTTTCCAAATAGCTTCTTTCTTTAAATGGGCTGTGTCTTCTTCTGCATCAGAGAGTTGGTCTTGATACTGCCTAAGAGTTCCTTGTTGCGTAGGGATTTGATTATCTTCGTCCTCATCTTCTTCATTATTTGCACTCTCGCTCTTTTTGACTGCGTTACCTGCGGCTGAACCTGCTGCAAATAATCCACCAAGATAGCCAAGCTCTTTTGCAAAATTAGAAGCTTGATCTCTAAAGTATTTTCCTGTGAAACTTGCATTAAGCATCAGAGGACTTCCTGGGGCAAGAAGAGCTTCTGAACGTGATTTTCCTCCGTCACTGGTGCTAAGGTTAATTCCCATTTTAGAGAGAACGCCGCCAGTGCTTGCTTTTACTTTCTCATAGATACCAGCTAGAGATTTGAATTTTCCGTTATAGCTATCTGCTCCTGGCCCTTCCCAAGGGTAAGCTAGGGAGAATCTTTCTTCTCTTCCTCTTTCAAGTCCCATGATTTCGTGTGAAAGAAGCTTTCCTTTTAAGGCAGTGTTAGCGAAAGAGTAGTCGTTTTCATAAGGGCTAATAGACATACGGGGAGCAACTGAACCCCAAAGGGTGCATTTAGCCTGTTTCCATTTTGCAGAGCTGGCCATTGATAATGCTTTTTTTGCGATTGCTTCTCCCTTTCCTAATACAGGCCAAGAACAACCACTAAGTCCTTTTTTAAGTTTTGCTCCAAGGTTAGAGAGGGATGAGGTAATAGAACCTCTATCGCCAATAGCACCACCACTAAAACCTCCGAGATTAGATAATGCTCTCATTCCTTCGGCAGCACCACATGAGACAGGATTAGAACCAATGGCCATTGCCGAAACAGTCTCAGGGTCTAGGTAGTCAAGTAGTCCTGTGTCCCAATAGTGGTAGAAGTCGGCTGTAAGTGCGATAGGGCAAGTCATTGGAACACCTTTAAATGGCCATGAATAACCACCTGGCGATTTTCCTTCGTTCATCAAGACAGGGCCGCATACAGTAAAATGCGCAGCATAGAGATCACTAAGAGCAACAGGCCAAACATTTACATCATAGGTTGCATTTGTTTTGTCTCTTGTTGCTCTAATTCTCATCTTTTCAAAGGGAGTTAGAGCTTTGGCTTTTGTTAGTTCTCCTAAATCGTTACCTCCAACGTCCATTCCTACTGCGCCTAATAAAGCCTTGCCTCCAAAAACGTATTGACCAAGCTTTATCGCTCCATCAACATCGACTTTCTTAGCTAGTCCAGCGGCTATCTTACGGTTAGCCGTATAAAGGGCGTTTTTCTTGGCAAAGGAAGGATGGGGGTCATGGCCCTTGGTCGTAATTTCTAGGAAGTACTTGGGCCAGTAGTAAGTTGGTTTTGGACGCTCTTTCTTGATTTTCTTGTGAGCAAGGCAACCACCAAAAGGGCCTTTCAAAGAACACTTCTTTTCGTGTTTAACGTCTTTCCCTTCTGAGTATGAAGCGATATGCGCCTTAGTCATAACGTGGCACATTTGAGGAAAGTCTTTTTTCATTGCTAAAAGAAGGGCAGATTCAGAAGTTAGTCGTCCAATACCACCAACAATTCTATAAAACTCTTGTACGAAGTAAGCTATATTTTGAGGTAGCCTTGTTGGGTCAATGCAGTTAAGCCCGATGTTACCCACAATATCGGTAGCATCTTTTACAAGCTGTCCTGCATCGACTAATTGACCTATGATATTTTTGTTTTCCTTAGCTTCTACAATCGAGACATTGAGAAGGAGGAAAAATAGAATTATTTTTCTCATGTGATGTTATCCTTATTTGTTGGTTGAGATGGCTCTGATTGTGGCGGTGAAAAACTAGCTGTTAAGTTTTGAAATTGATTTGCACCTATATCCGAGGCATTAAAGTTTACATTCGAGTTTCCAGAGAGGTTTGGAGTTGGTGGAGTTGGAGGGTTAATCCCACCACCAAATAGTTTTCGGGCGTAGTGAGAACCAATGCCGAAGCCAAGTCCACTTCCGATTGACTGAGTTACGAATCCGATTGCTTTTGCACCAAAGGATTCTATTTTTCCTGATGCCAACCATGCCGCCCCAGGAATCGCCATAAATAGGACTCCCCAAAGTGCGCTTTCACACTTCAAAAATACAGACATTGCGCGGCTAGTATCTTCGAGCATTTGAACGGCTGCATGAAAGTCAACACCGTATTCAAGAAATGCTGGGTCTGATGCAAGAACTTGGGAGGTTTCATCAATTCTGTTTACATGGAGTAAGACTGAATTAGTTATGAGTCTCTGTATGTAGAGAATAGACGGGACAATAAGAGTCAAAAACCATGTTGAAGACCAGACAATAATCCATTTAAAAGTCCCGAAGAATCCTGTCAGAACGATTAACGGAATGATGATCTTGAGAAGTGTTTGGGTAAAGCTAATATAATATGGAAGACTATATTGCTTCTCATTGATTTCAATTAACGCTTGTGCGACTTCGCTTCTGCCATCGAGGTTGAAGTATCGTGCAAATGCTTTAGGTGCTTGCTGGAAGTTGAGAGAGAACTTAGACCAAATATTGAGCATATTTAAGTCTCTTTCCATAAAGTTCTTCTTAATAATCATAGCTTCTGGGGCCATGGCCTCAGAATTTCTCCAACCCTTGCCCTTATAATCTAAATCTACATCAAAGAAGTTTTGTAAAACTAAACTTTGAACAGCATTTGCTTGAGCTAGGTTAAGAGCAATTTTCTTTACCCTTTCAGGCTCTTTTGAGCCGTTATAGTCCCATGTTGTAACTCTATCGGGTGTTTCTTCGCCATTGTTAGAACCAACGTAAAGTGTGGGTGGCATCTTAGTAGGATCTTGGCTTCTTAAATCATCTCTAAGTGCATGGAGTGTTGACGTTACGAGGTCAAAACAATTGATTTCGTTTCCTTCAACTTGAAATTTCCGATTCTTAAGAAGCTTCGGCTCGAAGTTAAATGCGACTGCATCAACTCCATTTAGTTGAGTAACTTTTCCTGAGAAAAGGTCGGCTCCTGAAATCGGCTGACCATTTTTATTTGTTCCGTGGGGAATACAATTATCAAGAACAAAGAGAACGTCTTGTTTTACGGCAGGATTTTCTACCGTCATTGTACTTGCCCTCATAATTGAGTTCAGAACAAAGTCAGGTGGCATTGTATTTCTTGTTCCTACTTTCGTAAAAAGGTCGTAAGTAAGCTTCTGTAACTCATAGCTGAAAGTAACAGAGACAGAGTTCACAATATTGTAAATTAGTGGCTTGCCATTGATTGGAAGAGCGAGAAACCATGCCACAAAAAAGTAAATAAAGTATTTATTAACTTTCTTTTGAGAGGCTGTGTAAGCAAGAGACAGCAGCATGAATATAGCGGCTATGTAAACTATAAGCTGAACTACGGGAGACTTATAGACACCTTGCTCAAGAAAAATGAGAACAGTATCTCCAAACTCCTTAACAAAATCAGCTAATAAAGTAGATGAAAACAGCATAAAACTCCTTTATGCCATTGCAGAATTAAGTGATAAGAAGCCATCTTCCAAATGAGGTAGATAGTCTTCTTCGATAATTCTTAATTCATCTTGGCGATATTCTTCTAAGATTGCGCGGTGATTTTGATTCTCAATTTCTCGAAACTCGTCTTGTCCTCTAAAGAAATTAAAATCTTCTCGGTACTTACTCAGGGCATTGTCGGGGGATTCTAAGTCTTGAGAAGAAAATTTCTCAAAATTCATTTCCTCTACGGCCTCATACCATTCAGCAGTATCAACATGAACAAAACTCATCTCTTTGCCATCTTTAGAGAGGCTATAAAAACTTTGCTCAGTTAAATGTCCATGTGGAGACTCTTCTAAAAAGGCACATTCAGAAGAGTAGTGAACATCGTAGGGGAAAAAGTTTTTATAATTGGCATCGTAGGCTTTTAGACCATGATTTTCTTGGTTGATTTTTGCTTTTTGTTCGTCTGAAAACTCAGGACGAAGCTTGTCGTCCTCTCGTTCAAATTGATTAATCTCTTGAGATAAGAAACTCATCTTTGGGGAAAAATTTAATTCGTTAAGATTTAGAAAACTTACCATGTGTGTTCCTCCTTAATACGTTCCAGGGACTTTGATTTTCCCTTTTGGCGGTGTTGTTGGTTTACTTGTGCTAGGTCTGTGCATACGTCTTAGCTGCTCTTCTTGAACGCCTCGAACATAGGCCGAAATTTCACGTTGAATTTTTGCGACATTCTCTTCTGCCTCTCGTTTGGATTTCAAAATATCCATTTGGGAGAGCGTGTTTTTGAGAATCAATTTACAGTTTTGTTGAGAGACAGCATCTTGATACTTAGGGTCTTTCATGCACTTATTCAGAGCCTTTGTGTAAATATCTGAGAGCTTGTCAGTGGTCTTAACGTAAGATGAGCTTATCGTTAGACGGTCAAGAACTTGCCTTAGATCATGGTTCTCAAGAGAAATTCCTTTTTCATTTTCAGTTAAAGGAAGTAAGACCATGATTTGCTCTGGTGTGATTAAAAATGGAGGCTCTGTACCATCTGAGGTTGCTCTATAAATTGGGTGAGGCTCTTTTTCGCTTCTCCACGAATCTTTGTTTTCCCAAAGATGCTTAGACTTATTGATAATGTCTCTATTTGAGTAACCACGGCTTTGATGCCTTTTCATTTCTCGTAGAATTTGAAGGATTGCATCTCTGGTTTTGTAAGCTTGTTTTGCTATATCATCATCAACATTAGGCTGGAATGTTCCACCGTTTACATAAGTTGCACCACCTCTAAGAGTCACACCTGGAAAAAACTTAGTCAT
>CATLVA010000003.1 GCA_950060715.1 uncultured Oligoflexia bacterium
AAATCTTTGAGTGGACCTCTTTTTTTATTCTTTAAACCTCTATCTTTAGCTTCAATATTTTCATCTATTTTATATTTGATCTTTAAATCATTTTCTATTGCAGCAAATGAACTATTCAAAGACTCATTATATTTCTGCCAAAAAAGATCAGGACTAAGACCAAGAGCTGTAAGTTCTTTAGTGATAATATCTTTAAAACCTTCGTGCACAAGTTGCTTTTTGATAAACTCATAACTGTCATCGTCACTTGCTTTAAACTTTCCTCTTCCACGAGTAAAGTCTTTTGCAAATGCAGAGCTTAGCACACCAAGCGCAATTAAAAGTATTGAGATTTTCTTCATGAAACGTTTCCTAGTTAGGGTTCGCTGGTTTTTCTAGCTTACCATCTACTATAAAACTAACTGAGTTATTATTCAATAATTCGTTGATTCGTGCCGCCATTTGCGGAGTCGGATTTACCAAATAATTTTCATCAAGATTTATTTTAGCCCTTCCCTCAAGCGATTCGAAGATCAAGTGGGTTGGAACACTCCCTCTAAAACTCAGGAGTAATTGCTTCAATTTAGGCAAAGTGTAGTCGTTAAGTTCTGCCGTCTGGATATTTATCCGCACTGCTGATACCCGATCGTCTGATTCATCTGTTAGCGATCGAATAGAGTTTACATAGAAACTTCTGCGGTCATCTGACAAACGTACATAACCTGAGAGTACTATTGGCTCATCACCTTGCTCTAGGTATTCGTAAAAATCTGCATATGTTCTAGGAAATAGAATACATTCAATTTTACTGGTTAAATCCTCAACAGTGATAAAGGCCATTCTGTCGCCTTTTTTTGTCATGATGGCTTTTTTCTCGGAAATTATCCCAGCGATTGTTAGATTTCTTTTGCTTGGATCATTAACTTTAGCGTCCCTATTTTTGAAATCAAATTCAGGTTTGGCCACTTGAGGCAGACCATGAATTTCAGAAATAGACATCGAAGTAAGCTCTGTAATGATATCACCGTATTTATCTAGTGGGTGACCAGAAACATAAATACCTAGAAGCTCTTGCTCGTAACTAAGCTTTTCTTTTTCTTCAAAATCAGCAATTCGATTCAAGTTAAGCATCTCTTCTTTAGGCTCTTCCATCGATCCCATGTCAAAAAGATTAACTTGTCCTAGTGAACGCTCTTCTTGTTTTTTCTGAGCATAGGCCACGACAATTTCGAGATTTTCTAGCAAGCTTGCGCGGTTCATCTCTTCACAATCATCGAATGCTCCAACTTTAATGAGAGATTCAATAACTCGCTTATTGCAAGAGCGCATATTTACTCTCTCGCAAAAATCAATAAAACCAACAAAAGGTCCATTCTCTTCACGTTCTTTGATGATGGCATTAACTGGTCCCTCACCAACGTTTTTAATCGCTCCCATACCAAAACGGATATTGTCTTCGATAACGTTGAATAGAAAGAGTGATTCATTAACATCAGGAGGAAGGATTTCAATCCCTTCTTCCCTAGCATCGTTGATATACATGGTAATCTTGTCTGTGTTAGACATTTCAGTACCAAGAAGAGCTGCAAAAAATTGCGGCTTATAATATTGTTTTAAGAAAGCTGTTTGATAAGCAATTACGGCATAAGCAACGGCGTGAGACTTATTGAAACCGTACTTTGCAAACTCGGCCATGAGGTCATAAATTTCCTCCGCCTTTTTGACATCGTACCCGCGCTCTTTAGCTCCAGCTAAAAAGATCTCGCGGTGACGGGCCATTTCTTTTTCTTTTTTCTTACCCATCGCTCTTCGAAGCATATCCGCTTCACCGAGTGAGTATCCACCAACGGTTCGAGCAATGTTCATAACCTGCTCTTGGTAAACAATAATACCGTAAGTATCTTTAAGGATCGGTTCTAAACTTTTTTCGCCTTCAAAGAAATAATCAACTTCTTTACGACCAAATTTCCTCTCGATGAATTCATCGTGCATTCCAAGTCCCATCGGACCTGGTCGATAGAGAGCGTTGATCGCAGTAATATCATCAATTGTACCTGGCTTTAGCCTTTTACAAAGGTCTTTCATCCCCGAAGATTCAAGTTGAAAAACCCCTGTCGTGGTACCATTTGAAATGTAGTCATAAACTACTTGGTCACACATATCGATTGATTCAATATCAAAGTTTTCATCGTGATCACGACGGATGAAGTTTGAAGCGTTCTGAATTACAGTAAGAGTCTTTAGCCCTAGGAAGTCGAATTTTACCAGTCCGATCTGCTCAGAGAAATCTTTATCAAATTGAACAACCTGCTCACCTTCACGTCCTTTATAGAGCGGACAGTATTTTACCAGAGGCTCATTGGTAATAATAACCCCTGCTGCGTGAATTGAAGCGTGTCTTAAAAGACCTTCAAGTCTTCTAGATATCTGTATAATTCTTCTGATCTTTGGATCTTTTTCACTAAGCTCGAGTAGCTTAGGCTCCATCTCAAGAGCTTTTTCAAGCGTGATTCCAAGTTCATCAGGAATAAGTTTAGCGAGTGCATCGGTTTCCGCATAAGGAAGACCAAAAACTCTAGAAACGTCTCGAATAACGGCTTTGGCCTGCAGCTTACCAAAGGTAATAATCTGCCCTACTTTTTCCTCACCATATTTCTTAGTTACATATTCGATAACTTCCGGTCTTCTGTCCTGACAAAAATCGACGTCAAAATCCGGCATAGAAATACGTTCAAGGTTAATAAAACGCTCAAAAAGTAAGTTATATGGAAGTGGATCAATATTGGTAATTTTGAGAGAATAAGCAACAAGTGAACCGGCACCTGAACCACGACCAGGACCTACCGGAATATCTCTTTCTTTTGCCCAGCTGATGAAATCAGAAACGATACAAAAATAACCAGGGAATCCCATTTGTAGAATAGTATCAATTTCAATTTGTAGCCTGTCATAGTATTGAGGCTTGAGTTCGTCTTCCCAATTGGATTGAGTAACAAGATCTCTAAAATGAGGTCCTTTGAATCTTTCCTCAAGGCCTTCGTATGAAACACGTTTAAAATACTCTTCTGTGGTTTCACCAGTTTCAATATGTTGATCAAAATCTGGAAGATGATAAATCTGCTTACCGTCTTCATCTTCCCAAGTGATTTCAAGATTACACTTATCTGCGATCTCCAAAGTAGTATCGCAAGCTTCTGGCAAGTCACTGAACTTCGCTCGCATTTCTTCTGGAGATTTAAAATAAAATTCATCAGCAGTAAGCTTCATTCTCTTTTCATCAAGAAAAGTTTTTCCCGTCTGAATACAAAGTAGTACTTCTTGAGCGGCAGCATCGTCACGAGTTAAATAGTGACAGTCATTGGTAGCGACAAGCTTAATTTGATGCTCTTTCGCGTAATCAATAATTTTTTCGTATACTTTTTCTTCTTCAAGACCATGTCTTTGAATTTCAAGATAAAAATCGTCTTGAAAAATATCACGAAGTTTTTGAATAGCATTATGGGCCCTATCATCTTGGCCGGTGAAAAAATTGAAAGCAACTTCACCTTTTAAACAGGCTGTCGTTGCGACTAGACCTTCCGAGTATTTATTCAATAATTCAAGATCAACTCTTGGTTTATAATAAAATCCCTCAAGGTAGGCGTGAGATAAAAGTTTACAAAGATTTTCATAGCCTTGTTTATTTTTACAAAGAAGAACAAGGTGGTGAATTTGGTGCTTACTTTCTTGCTCATCTTGAGTGGAGAGCGACTTACTATTTTTAGGCGGTCTTCGATCAAAACGAGAGCCAGGAGTAAAATAAACCTCAGAACCAAGAATTGGTTTGATTCCGTTTTTGATGGCCTTGGTATAAAAGTCAATCGCCCCAAACATATTCCCATGATCTGTCATGGCAATTGACTTCATCCCATATTCTTTAGCACGCTCGAATAGATCATCTAAACGAAGCGCTCCGTCTAAAAGTGAATACTGGGTATGAAGATGCAGATGAACAAAGTCACTTTTGTGATCTTCCTGCATGTTTAAATTTGGATACTGAAATGGATTCTTCATAAATGACCGTGTGTAGGTTCTTTATGCCATCTTTAAGACTTTATTTCCAGTTTGAAATAGTAATAAAAGCTTTCTTTTGGGTTGCGCAAAAACAATTAATGTTTAAAAAAAGCACCGGCGTCCCTACCAGCGCTTTTTTTGAACCCTTACCCTTATGTTCGCCCAAAGCTCGCATTCACGAGGCTCTAAGCCGCTTTACGACCATAATAGATTTCGTCATAAACATCAGGAGTTAACTCATAAATCAGTTCATACCATTCGTCTTCGGAGAGAGTCGAAGAAGCATGGTCAATACGTAGTGACTGAAGTCTTTGATTTAACCGGCTGAAATTTAATGAACGACCTGAATGGCCATAATTACTTAAAATAATATCTATGATTTGTTCCGAGTATTCATCTACGAGAATTTCTAAGAATTTATCATTACTCATTTTAAAAACCTTGTTTAACTCACGTTCTACTGTTTAGGCTTGGTGCTTTTTCATTATAAATTCATTGTTTTGTCCAAAGGAGAGAATCTCTTTCATGTGGTAAAAATAGAATAATTTCGGATAGATGCATTGATCTTTAGATAACCCTAAACTCAATGAAAAATATGGATTTTTCGAAATTTCGCCCTAAAAAGTTTGCAAATTCCACCTATTTTTCGAGTTTTTAAATACTTGTACTCTTCAATTGACTCAAACACCAAAAGCCTTTATTTTTATAAATGTGAAAATACTTTTGGCGCTTCTATTTTTATTTCACCTTGTTTTGATTCCTGTATCAAATGCGTCAATTAACGAGCACTTAGAGCACTACCATAAAGCTTCAGATCAAATCCAAGAGCATGAACACTACAATTTAAAAATCGATAAATTATCTCTGCAAGATGAGATCGCAGTAGCTCCTCTAACATTAAAAGAGTATTTTGCAATTCTTACGATTTTAAACACTTATCAAGAATTAAGATTAAAAGTACAACCTCAAATACAAGCGAGCTCTCCGCTCCCCCTTTCACCTGACTATCAAAGAAATCTTCCGCTAATTATTTAGGCCTTATTCAAAAAATCTTTTTATTAGAGCTAAGGCTTTAATGCGCAAAATTTTTGAAAGGACTATAAATGCTAAATAATATAATTAAGTTTTCACTAAATAATAGAATGCTTGTCACATGCATAGCTGCATTGACACTTGTGTATGGGACATTCGTCGCACTGAACTTACCAGTGGATGTATTTCCCAACCTTAACAAACCAAAGGTCACTATAATTACAGAAGGCCATGGTTTTGCCCCCGAGGAAGTAGAAACACTCGTAACGATTCCCTTAGAAACCGCTATGGTGGGAACGACGGGTGTAACGAGAGTGCGATCCTCCAGTGGTATGGGGATTAGTATCATTCACGTTGAATTTGCTTGGGGAACAGATCCTTATCGCAATAGGCAGCTAGTTAATGAAAAAATTCAGTCGGTGCAAAACAGACTACCAGGAAACATATCTCCTACCCTAGCTCCCATTACAAGCATCATGGGAGAAATTCAATTTCTTGGGCTTCAAACAAAATCTGATAGTCAAAGTCTATTGGAACTTAGAACTCTTGCTGATTGGACAATCAAACCTCAACTCCTCTCAATTCCAGGAGTGAGTAATGTCGTTATTATCGGAGGAGGTAAAAAGCAATTCCAAATAAAAATCGATGCGGAAAAACTTAGGCTTAAAAATATCTCTCTCGATTCTTTAATGGAAAATGTTAAGCATCTTAGTGAAAATACCACTGGTGGTTTTGTCGACAAAGAAGAAAAAGAATTCCTCATCCGTATAATTGGTAGAGCATTAAGTGAAGATGACCTACGAGATTCTATTGTTGGTATGCACTTAGGTATTCCTGTCAAACTTAAAGATGTTGCTGATGTAGTTATTGGGCATCAACCAAAAAGAGGAGATGGATCAATCAATGGCCAAGATTCAGTTATTCTCACTATTCAGAAGCAACCTGAGGCATCAACCATAGAAGTTTCTAAAAAAATCGATGAATTAGTTAGAAATCTTAGGAAACAAATGCCAGAGGGAGTTGAGCTTAAAAGTGATCTCTTTAAGCAAGCGCATTTTATTGAATCATCTATCGACAATGTGAAAGAAGCTCTGAGAGATGGAGCAATCATAGTAGGAATCGTGCTCTTTATTTTTCTGCTAAATTTTAGAAGTACTTTCATTACTCTGACAGCTATTCCACTTTCATTTGTACTGACGGCCCTGACATTTAAATTTTTTGGACTCTCCGTTAATACGATGACTCTTGGAGGGCTAGCAATTGCCATTGGAGAATTAGTTGATGATGCAATTGTTGATGTAGAGAATGTTTTTAGACGATTAAAAGAGGCAAAGAAATCTGGAGAAAAATTCAATCCGCTCAGAGTAATTTACCTCGCCTCAAGTGAGGTTCGAAACTCAATTGTCATCTCCACCATTATAGTCGTCCTCGTTTTTATCCCTCTATTCTTTCTCTCAGGAATCGAAGGAAGACTATTTATTCCACTTGGGATCGCCTATATTGTTTCTCTTATAGCGAGTTTAATTGTCTCCCTAACGGTAACACCAGTACTTTGTTCGTACCTTTTACCCAAAGCAAAAGTTATAGATGAAAAAGAAGGAAGGCTTGTTAGCTGGCTCAAATTTAATGAAGCAAAACTTCTAAGTAAAATTTTAGACAAACCCAAGCTTATTATCAGTCTTGCCCTACTATTATTTGTTGGTTCCCTATCACTACTGCCTTTAATGGGAAGAAATTTTCTCCCAAGCTTTAATGAGGGTACAGCGACAATTGGTCTTGCTGCCTGGCCGGGTATATCATTAGAGGAGTCGAATAAAATAGGAAGAAAAGCTGAAAAACTTCTCCTTACCATTCCTGAAGTTAAAAGCACTGTTCGAAGAACGGGACGAGCTGAGATGGATGAACACGCTGAAGGTGTGCATTGGAATGAGATCGATGTTGATTTTAAAAAAGAAGGACGAGACCGAGAAGTGGTCTTACAAGAAGTGAGAGAGAAGCTTGCGACTATTCCCAAAACATACGCCAATATCGGTCAACCTATTTCGCATCGGCTTGATCACCTCCTCTCAGGGATAAGGGCCCAGATTGCGATTAAAATAATTGGACCAGAATTAAGTACTCTTAGAAGGCTTGGTAAAAGTCTAGAGCGAAAGCTAAAAGATATAGATGGACTGGTCGATCTTCAACTTGAGCAACAGGTATTAGTGCCCCAGATCAAAGTCCATATCTACCGCGAAGATGCAGCTGAATATGGAATTAATATCAGTGATCTAGTAGAGACTCTTGAAATCGCACTTAATGGAAAAAATGTGGGGAATATTATAGAAGGACAAAAGATCTTTGATATCACCATGAGGTTTAAAGAGAAAACACGGGAAGACTTAAAACGACTTGAAGAAGTCGTGGTAAGAGTTCTTCCGACCGGTCAGGTAGTAAAGCTAAAAGACGTGGCCTCAATCTATGAATCAGATGGCCCCAATATAATTAATCGGGAAAATGCCAATAGAAGAATCGTAGTGCAAGCTAACTCAGAAGGCGTCCCCCTCGATCTTTTGGTTAATAAAATTAACAAACAAATTAGCGAGATTGAGCTGCCTGCGAACTACTTTATAGAGTTAGGAGGACAATTTGAAAGTGAAAGAAAGGCCAGTCGCCTTATAGCTCTTCTTGGGATCATATCACTTTTAGGTATTATTATTGTTCTCTATTGGCACTTCAAAAGCTTTATGATGTGTGCTCAAGTACTTACTGCTCTGCCATTGGCATTGATAGGGAGTATTGTTTCAATTTATTTAACAGAGCGTGTCCTTTCAGTAGCAACACTGGTAGCGTTTATAACTTTATGTGGGATCGCTAGTAGAAATGGCGTTATGATGATTTCCCATTATATCCATCTTATTAAACATGAAGGAATGGAGTTTAATAAACAAACAATTATAAAAGGATCACAAGAGAGGCTTATTCCGGTTTTAATGACTGCAATGACAGCCGTTTTCGCCCTGATGCCGATTCTTATGTCTAAAGGAGAACCTGGAAAAGAAATCCTCTACCCTGTTGCAGTAGTTATCACAGGAGGACTTCTAACCTCTACACTACTTGATATTTTTGTGACTCCTGTTGTTTTTTATAATTATGCTAAGAATGCAATGACTAAAGCTTTAAAAGAAGGTGAAAAAAATGAAAAACTATAAAAAGACAATCATTTTAGGTATGGCCTTTATCAATCTATCATTAAATTCATACGCCAAAGAGTATGACCTCAATTCACTTTTAGATTTAACCACTCAAAATAATATTGATGGTAAGATAGCTCGTACTAAAGTTGAAGAAGTGGAAGCAGAAATAGAGAATGCCAAATCGGAATACTACCCAACGATAACTGGTGTTATTGGTAGTGAAGCTAGAAACTCTGCCACAGATAGCAGTATAAACACAACGAATACGGTTGGAGAACTAAGAGTCGATTATAATCTTTATAAATTTGGTGGAACGACTAACAGAGTAAGTTCACTGAAATCTCTTAAAAAAGAAGAAGAAAAAATTGTAAATTTCACAGAAACAAATATTAAAAGGCAATTAAAAAAGGAATACTACGAAGCCCTATCCTTTCGAGAAGTAATCGATATTTTAAAAGAAGAAATCAATTTTAATAAAACACTAAAAAAACAGGTCAAGCTAAAAAAAGATCAAGGCCTTGTCGGTGCAGCTGATATTCTTGAAATCGATATGCGAGATGCGACACTAACCAATGAGCTATTGAAACTGGAAGAAGAATTTCAACACTCATTGGATAATATTCGCAGAATTACCTATATCCCCCATAACGAAGAAATCCGTTTAAAGGGCAATATTCCTCACGATCACTTTCATGTAAATGAAGAAAAACTCGTATCAGAGGCAATGAACAAAAACCTCGAACTATCGAGAACTCAGATTAAAGTTGAGTCACTAAACTATGAACTCAATGCCAACCAAACGCAGAATTTACCCCAAGTCAATCTATCTGGGCGTTACGGAAAAATGAGAATAGATGAGCAGTATTCAAACGATGAAAAACTTGAAGGACTTGTAGGCGTTTATATTGAAATTCCTTTATTCAACGGAGGAGAGAAAAGCTCACAAATCAGAAAGCTTAGGAGCAAATTAGCACGAGAAAAACTCAATAGAGATAAAAGACAAAACCATCTTAAGATTGATGTCATCCACCGCTTTGAGAGGATGGAAACAATTCACAAGCAAGCAGACCTTGCAGAAAGAAATGTTGCCAACGGCAGAAATTACTTCAAGAATGTCTTAAACGAATATAAAAGAGGAATTAAAAATTCTCTTGATTTAGTTAGTGCGAGAGACCGTCTTGCAGATTTCAAAAAAGACCTTATTGAGTACAGAAAAGAATACCTTTTCGCTATTTTAGATTTAGAAACGATAACCAATACAACTATTTTAAAGGAGTAGAATATGAAATTATTAATGAGTTTTATTTTATCAACCGTAGTATTCTCAGCATTTGCACACGAAGGTGGTCATGGACCGGCGATCAAAGATGAAAGCCTTTATGGAGGTAAAGTTACCGCAATCATTAGTGCTGATGAAGTTAATAAGGGAAGAGATGCTAAGATGCTTTATAAGGGTGAATTAGTTCATTCTTCAAGAGACTTAGATGTTAAAGTTTATATCTATGACTTAAACATGAAGCCAGTTGACTTAAAAGCATTTTCAAACAAAATCAATGCTGTACTTTTAGAGCGAAACGCTGAAAAGAAATTTGAACTTACTTTGGATAAATCAGGAAAATTCTTTTCGGGAATGAGAGCAAAGAATAAGAGAGTTCCATTCAATATCGATATCAACTTATCAAAAGGTGACAAAAAGCTTTTTGGTGCTTTTGATGGTTTAGATTAATATGATCTGGTTAGGTAAAATTCTTCTTTCGGCGTCCATCATAGCTTTTGTTTCATGGCTTTCTGGAAAAAAAACGGGTTTGGCAGGCTTTTTAACTGCCCTACCCCTAACCACTTTAATCGCACTCGCTTTTTCACAAGCGCAGTGGAAAGATTCAGCCCAATCAGTGGAATATGCCAAAAGTGTTTTTGTGGCCATTCCAGTGAGTCTCTTATTTTTTGTTCCTTTCTTATTGGCACAAAAATTTAATTTACATTTTTGGACTTGTTATGGATTGGGAATTCTATTACTCGCATGCGGGTATTTTATTCATTCATATATTGTTGGGTGATCGCCTGGCCGGGCCATAGCTCAATTCCGTAAGTATTTCCCTACCTCCTCGCTCACTCGGAGGTTTTCTTTCGATAATTCTGCGGGTATATTACTCTGGCTGATAGCTCAGCCGGCTTATTCTTAATCCCGTAGGTATTTCCTTGCCTCCTCGCTCACTTGGAGGTTTTCTTTCGATAATTCTGCGGGCACATCACGTCGTAACTAGCAGCCTATCAAACCGCAGAATTATTCCCATTCAATAGTGCCAGGAGGTTTAGACGTAATATCATAAACCACTCGCGTGATGCCCTCGACTTCATTAACAATCCGAGATGAAACCTTTGCTAAAAACGCTCCCGGAAGATCTGTCCAAGTCGCCGTCATCCCATCAGTAGAGTTTACGATTCGAAGACAAATAACCTCTTCATATGCTCGCGCATCTCCCTTAACACCAACCGTTTTAACCGGTAATAAAACCGTAAAAGCTTGCCAGCTTGCATGGTAAAGATTCTGCGCATGTAATTCTTCAAAAAGAATTTGATCCGATTGTTGTACTTTTTTTACTGCCGGAGGACTCACCTCTCCTAGTACTCGCACACCAATTCCAGGGCCTGGAAATGGATGACGGTGAACCCATTCATGTTGTAGCCCTAGAGACTCACCTAAAACTCTGACCTCATCCTTAAACAAAAACTTTAAAGGCTCTAGAAGTTTTAATTTCATTCTCTCAGGTAGACCACCAACATTATGGTGAGATTTTATTGTAACAGACTTCCCACCTTTTTTATGAGGAGAGATCGATTCGATGACATCTGGATAAAGAGTTCCCTGTAGTAGGTAGTCAAACTTGATGCCTTTATTATTTTCAAAGTCATGAACCTTTTGTTCAAAGACTTCAATAAACGTCGTTCCAATTATTTTTCTTTTCTTTTCAGGATCACTTACACCGGAAAGCTTAGAGTAGAATAACTCTTTAGCATCCACAAACTCGATATTAAGTGGCGTTTGTTTCTGTAGGACTTCAATATGATGATAATCTTGCGGTCTTAAAAGTCCGTTATCGACAAAAAAGCAATAAACGTCTGCTCCAAGTTCTTTTTCAGCTATCGTTGCGGCAACCAGAGAATCAACTCCTCCAGAAAAAGCGCAAAGAACTTTGTGTCCCTTAACCTCTCTAACTTCTGCCATACACTGCTCAAGCATTATATCGTCTGACCAGTTAGGAGAAAGTTCTGCTACATCTTTAAAGAAATGCTCTAGGATATCCTTTCCATGATCAGTATGGTTCACCTCTGGGTGAAACTGAAGACCCATCATTTTAATAGCTTGATTTTCAATTCCTGCAATTAAACCGTTATGACTTTTTAAAGTAATTTTAAATCCAGTCGGTGGAGTTACAACATGATCGAAGTGACTCATCCATACATTGAAGTTCTTTGGAAGGTTTGCAATCTGCGCGCCTTCTTGAGTGGCCACCATCGCATGGCCATACTCACCTTGCACACCTCTTTCAACCTTTCCTCCCATCTTCTCACTAATGATTTGCATTCCATAACAAATACCAAGAAGAGGAAGTTTTTGATCAAATATAAGTTGATAATCTGAATCATCTTCAAAAATTGATTGCGGTCCACCGGATAAAATAAAAGCTCGAGGTTTTTCACCGGCTTTTATTTTCTCCACACAGTCATCGTAAGTAATAATCACTGATGAGTATCCAAGCTCACGTGATTTTCTCGTGATTAACTGAGTGTATTGTGATCCAAAATCGATAATCCAAATATCTTGCATATTCCTTCCTAGCTTAATCTATAGTTTGGTGCTTCTTTTGTAATATTAACATCATGAGGGTGAGATTCTTTCAGACCCGCTGGAGAGATTTTAAGAAATCTCGCCTTCTCTCTTAACTGAGCAAGATCTTCAGCTCCGATATAACCCATACCAGCTCTAATCCCACCAACTAGTTGGTAAACATTTTCAGAAAGAGATCCTCTATAAGGTACTTGCCCTTCAATCCCTTCTGGAACTAATTTTTCATCATCGTTTACTGAGCCTTGGCCGTATCTATCTTTTGATCCTTTAACCATTGCTCCAAGAGATCCCATTCCACGGTAGAGCTTATAAGCTCCCCCTTGATAGATCACTCTCTCACCTGGCGCTTCATCTGTTCCAGCAAAAAGTGATCCGATCATAACCGTCTCAGCTCCCGCCGCTAATGCTTTAACAATATCACCAGAGTATTTAATCCCACCGTCAGCAATAAATGGTACATCATGCTTACGGCAAATATCCCTACAGTCTAGTAGTGCTTGTAATTGAGGAACACCAATTCCTGCTACAACACGAGTAGTACAAATTGATCCCGGACCAATTCCGATTTTCACTCCATCAGCACCAGCTTTAATCAGTTCTTCACAACCTTTGGCGGTGGCGATATTTCCACCAACGACATCAACTGAATCCGACAAAGATTTCACTTTTCGAACCATCTCAATAACACCCTTTGAATGTCCATGAGCAGTATCAACCACAACAACATCAACACCAGCTTTAATCAGTGCCTCTGCTCTTGCCACTTCTTTTTCTCCAACTCCAACTGCGGCTCCAACTCTTAAACGTCCTAGGCTATCTTTATTCGCATTAGGATGTTTAATCGATTTCTCAATATCTTTAACCGTGATCATTCCAACCAGTTTTTCATCTTTATCAATCAACGGAAGTTTCTCGATTCTATGAGCGTGAAGAAGTTTCTTTGCATCTCCCAGGTCCACTCCCTCTTCGGCCAAAACCATATTCTCTCTGTCCGTCATAATATCTTTGACTAATGTTCTGCCATCTTCGACGTAGCGAATATCTCTATTGGTCACGATCCCGACAATCTGTCCTTGCCCATTAACAACAGGAAAACCAGAGAAGCCGTATTTTTTAATCGTCTCTTTTACATTCTCAAGCGTATCTTCAGGACTAACAGTAACTGGCTCTGAAACAACTCCCGACTCATATCTCTTTACAGTCAGAACTTCTTTCGCCTGTTTTTCAATCGAAAGGTTTTTATGAATAATTCCTATCCCACCATCTTGTGCCATGGTGATTGCAGTTAGGGATTCCGTAACTGTATCCATTGCACTAGAAGCTATCGGGATATTCAATCCGATATTTTTAGTGAATCTAGATTTAAGGGTAACATCTGAAGGTAGAACTTCTGAGTAGTCCGGCATTAACAAGACGTCATCATACGTCAAGCCTGGCTCTTCTTGGTAAAACATAAGCTTGTCTCCGTTTTGGTTATGCTAAATTTAACATAATTTCAACGAAATGGCCCAGTTTAGTAAGCTTTCTGGTAATCTTTATCGTATGACTTTAGGTTGTCGATCAATTGGTTGACCTCATCGCTATGTCTTTCAATCGTCTTAGATTTTTCATCTAAACTCTTCTCAAAATTATTCTTTTTGAGGTCTTGAATTAGACTATTAGCAGAAGCCTGAGGAATCGAGGCTGGTATTCTTTTTGGCTCCATTTGAGTTTGAGCTTTAGGAGCATTATTAGTTTTAATGCTTAATTGCTGCTTCCACTTTTTACCAAAATAGCGAATTTTAGCACTCTCTACAGGAGCACGGCTTGCAGCTGATTTTTTACTGCCCTTCAAATTCATATAATACTTATGAGCTGAAGCTGGCTTTCTATTAGTTGTGGAATAAATTTTTATGATTTTTCCGGCCTTCGGCTTTGAAGGTGTCTTGGTGTAGCCCTCAATAACAGACGCGATAGTTCTTCCCTTAGCTGGAACCATTGCTGGCTCTGCTCCAGGCATGACCTTGTTCAAACTAGGATTATCTAGAGTTTCAAAACTAGCAAATTCTCCACGAAGTTTTTGAAAAGATTCTTTTCCTACTTTGGTTGGAGTTCTAGGAAGGTTATTTTCATACTTTGGATCAACTAAAGAGAACTGTCCTGCCGATACATTTGTATATAAAGCTGGCTCTAGAACATTGGCCACTTTCACATCTCCAGTGATGACAAGAACCTGAGTCTTACCAGAGATATTATCAAATGATGTCACAAATTGACCGTCACGATACTCGGCCACAGCATTTGTCGTCGTAATATTTCCACGAGACTTTGCCACAGTCCAGATTTGTCCGGCTTTTAATTCGATATTTTTCTTATAAACCTTTAAAAGAGTTCCACCCGTAATATGCATCACATCTCCCTCGGTATTTACGAGTGATAATTGTGAGCTATCTTCAACCATAACATCTGATAGATCCTCTACTTGATCGCCATACTTTAATACCCTCGGGTTCTTTCCCCCAGTGAAGGCAAAAGCGTTACCTTTAACTTCTAAAACTCTGGCCACTGTTGATGCCTGAACTGAAAAACATGTTAATAGAGTGACGATACTTAATAGCTTGATCATTACTTTCTCTTTTTGTCGTATTTTAATGCTAAGTCGTTATAGTATTTTGACAGAAGCGCATACTCGTCAGAGTTTCTGTACTTTTGATGAAACTCGTTAACAGTTGCGATAAATTTTTCTTGGTCACCAAGATAGAAATTTGAGAGAGCTAAAAATAATTTGGCTCCTCTAAAATATTTTGATTTTGCCTTACTTGGATATTTTGAGATCAAATTTTTAAAATGATCTTTTGACCAATCATAATGTTGTTTAGATTCATAAGCAGCGATCCCAGCTTCAAATAAAACTTCATCATTCATAAGTTTTGTACCAGGATAGTGACGCGAAAGAGCTTGGTAGTATTGAGCGGCTTTTTCCCATTTCTTAAAATGAAAGGCTTGTTGAGCAACCCCAAGAAGCTTCTCTTCACTCCAACGATAAAGCTCAAAATTTACCAAATCATTTTTAACTGGTTGATAAACACTTGCTACCGTTCTTCCCATACCACCAGAAGTCATACTCATTTCTAAATGCTGCTTCTGAGCCTTTAGAGTAGCAATTTCTGCTTTCAGGTTATTATTTTCGACTCTTGTTTGCCTTAGTTGTTTGGCCAGCTCGAGAGCTTTATATTCATAATTATGAACAGTCTCAGCACGATTATGGAAATCTTTCCACATGCCACGCTCACCGACGAAGTAAACAAATCCAAATGCAAGTACGCAAAATAACGTTAATTCTTTCATATTTAATACCCTATTTAGGTTTTCCTCGTATATTTATCGGTGTTAAACCTCATAACTTTAGAGATATATTTTCTCGGTTATATCCTCTAAATTTTTCATGCTATAATAATGTAGTGACTCAAGCTTTTGCCTAGAAAGGGCGATAAGTAAGCAAGGGAGTGCCATGAAAAATCTTATTCTTTTAATCAGTCTTTTAGTTATTTCATTTACGGCCAGTGCGCGAAAGCCAGCGGTAGAAGACTTTGTTGGAGTTGAACCTGAGACATACAAGGCCACCCCTCCGGGTACAGAAGTGCTATTTAACTTCGATCAAAACGTTCAAGAGTTTCAAGACCAGAAACCTCAAAATGCGGTAGATAATACAGCTCAACCTCCTTGGATGGGACTAGCAGTATTCGGCGCTTTTTTAGTGCTACCTAGCTTAATGTGGTTTGCCTTGGCTGGAAAACAAAAGAAAACGACAGCTGTTGCAAATACTAATGCCACAACAACTGAGCATAATGTTCACAATCTGGAAGACTATCGTCCAGAGACAACAGACGATCAGAAAAAGGCTTCTTAAAAAATAATTGTTATAGAAAATCGATGAAAGATCGCACCAAAAAAGATCTTTAGTTTACTCATAGTAAAACTCCAGCTTGTATTTCTTGTCAGAACGATAATATCTAAGTTTTTTTATGTTCTCACTTGTAAGACCATTTAATCCATGAACTTCAGCTCTTAAATTAAGAGAGCTTTCAAGATATTTTTTGCACTCATGTTTAGATTCATCCAGAATGAATATCTCATTCAGAAAAATCTTTTCGTTTGGATATTTACCACAAAGCTTTCTATATACCTCAAGTCCCTTTTTTACCTGCCTTATATAGAAACCATCCGTTCCTTCAAATCTTACACCATCTACAATTCCCATCAGCAAAACGAAACAAAGTGTTATCAGAATCATAATCGTTTTTTTGCCATTCATTTTGAACTTCCCCCACAATCTATCTTATAATCGAAATCTAATGTCCCTTATTATGGCCGGCTTTCTAATTTCATGCTCTGACACAACACATTTATCGTTTTCGCCGACATCTACAAAGCCTTGTAATTGATTGAGTTCTTTTTTTGTCAGAAATTTAATCCCGTAGAGACTTTTCTTAAACCAAGAGAAGTTTTTTCCTATTGAAGAGCTCGCATGACTCTTACCAAACAAAAATCTCTGACCCTTATATTTTGATATATTTAAAGATTTATCTTTCAATAAAATACGTCCAAATTTATATTTTTTAGGTCGAGGGTACGCTTCCTAGGCATAGCCTAGGACATCTGCCCTCGAAACCCATTTTTCACCAAGAAGATCGTAAAGCTTTGTTTTATCCTTAAACCTTTCATTGCACTCAATATAATGCTCTTCACTCGCGGCTCCGACATAGAGATTCTTTGCTAGAACTTCAACGTCAGAAAGCTCTTTATTTGCGTCCTTAACATTAAGATTCTCTGCTGATTTTTCAACGTCAGAGTTCTTGGCGCAGCTAACAATAAACACAAAAATTAAAATTCTTATAATTAACATAATATTTTCCTATCTAATTACGAGTATAGAAATTCTCGCGAAAATGCTGTCAAACGCCTTTGTTTAAACATCGGGTAAAAGTAATGAGTGAAAAACTTAAAAACAGAAAAGAAAGATTTTTCATTACTCCTCTCCTTTAAGAACTGCCTTTATATTGTTATACTCAAAATCAATTTTGTATGACTGTCCTTGATGATATGAATGATATGTAAAAGACTGCAAGCTTTGGATATGTTTTCCATCAACTAAATCTGCGAACTTCATTTTATTAGCGTTCGCCACTTCTCTAAAGCAGGGTACGGTATCTCGATGACCTTCTAGTAGCTGGTTAACTCCTTCACTGACAGTTGGGTATCTTCCGCAATGCTCTTTGAAGCTTTCTAACGAACTATTTAACTTAAATTTCATGAATTCCACTCTAGCCACATCAGGTCCTTCATTAGATTTATAACTAGAAAAAAAATAAATCACGATACAAATTGCAAAAATAAAGATTAAAAATATTGTCCGCTTTTTCAATGTTCACCTCATCCTACGGTCAACTGTAGGTTTCTAATTGATTAAAATAAAATCTTCTGGTTTTTAACTCCCGATGAATACGCGCAGTTTTCAGAACAAGGCTTATATCCTTTTTCAGCTAACTCTGAAAAATTCTCCACTAAGCTTTTTTTCAACCCATCCGGAGTATCAAGAATACACTTTTCGGTTTTCTCACTGGCTAAAGTCAGTGTTGATAGAGTTAGCAATGTTAAAATTCTTATCATTTCGTTTCCCCAACTAACTAACTGGGTAAACATCAAAATATTCACATTTTCTTGGCAATACAATACTGTAAACCTTACCATCAACTGAAAACTTCAACAAAAAGGTATATCCCTCATAAGCACCGATATAGAGATAATACCTAATCCCCTTAAACTCAAAAGTGAAAGGTAATTTCCAAATTCCGTAACTACTATCATCCAATGTAAGATATTTGTTTTCTTTTGAAACTAATTGAGCACTGATCAATTCATCAGGAGTCTTTTTACTATAGCATTTTGCATGCTTTAAATCCTCATAATCAGTTACCTTACAGTTCTCAATTTTTCTTTTAACCGACTCCTCAATTCCCTCAAAGGACATTGAGTAACGAGTTATATTGTCTATTATCAACTCTCTTGCCTCCTCTTTCGTTATCGGTCGCTCTTTGTAGTCTTTAGGTGTCTTAATTCCACTTATTCCATCTGCACTTGATAAAACTAGATTATAGAGAGCAA
>CATLVA010000004.1 GCA_950060715.1 uncultured Oligoflexia bacterium
CCCCGCCTAGGTTTTTTATCTTATAGGTTTGAATACTAAACGTTTCCCCAACAAAATCCTGGATCTCATCGGAGAGAGTAAAAATATAATCTACTCGCTTTAAAAGCCACTTCGCGACCATATTGTGATAGATCGAGTTAATGTTTTGGTTGAGCGTGAAAAAAAGTGGTATTTTCAGCTTTCTCTTTAGTATCAGAGCAGACATCCAAGTCGACATAAGAGAATAACAATGAACAATATCGTAGGAATTTTCGTTGATATGTTTGTTTAATTCAAAAAAGAATCGAATATCAAAGGGAAGATTAAATCGGTAGTTGTTGATATAGATTTTTTTTATATCCTCTTTTTCTGATTCTCTATCAAGCTGGGAATTTTTGAGGCAAAACAGAACAGGGTTACATCCTATATCTCTTAAAAATATACAATCAAACAGAATACGCCTCTCAATGGTAGACCATTTTCTCGAGGTGCACACTAAAAGCACACTGAAGTCTTGAAGGATTATCTTTTCTCTAGGCATTAGGGCTCATAGCTTTCGATCTCACCTTTTATAGATCCTATTTTAATTTCAGCTTCAAATTTTAAGAATATTTTTTTTGAGTCAGCTGAGTACCAAAACTTCATCTGGCCACCCTTTATAGTTTTACCCTTGGCCTTCGTTTCAATTTCCAACAGATAGGCTTCATACTCTCCAATCTCAGTGGAAATAGTGTCTTTTTTACCAGTTTTAACAGTGAATTCCTCAACATCTCCTTGATTGGAAACAGGTATTCTGTAGGTTGCTTCTTTTTCCATCGGAAGACCCCTTATAAAATACACAATAGATAGAGGATCTTGAAAATAGCGAGGCACGGGCTTCATCTTCTTTTTCTTTTTAGTCTTCTTCTTAGTCTCTCTCTTATAGAGCGAAATTGTTTTGAAACTTTCTAAATCAAAAAGCTGAAGGTCATCGATATTTTGTCCACTCTCTCGTTGAATCAATGAAAATTTCCGAGGAAGAAAATCTGACTGCCTAACTAGTGAGTCACAATAGTCATCGACTTCATAGAGATAGGAATAATAACTAGAAGTCTTAACCCTCGCATGCAAGTGGTACACGGGCTCTTTACCTATCATACTAGGACTCTTTGTACTGATAGTGATTTTACCAGTATTGATACCCATATAGGTGATATTTAAAACTGTCTTTTCACCAGTGTACAGGGTCGGTTTAAAGTCCCCCCAATATTTTGCGGAATCTTTATCGAAATCTTTTAACCTCTGCGGAAATTCGTCTGGATAATTTATTTCCTGAGGTGACTTAACTATAACCTTTGTTTTAGATTCTACTTTTTGGTTTTCTTTAACCTCTGGTTGTTTTACTAATTTACGAGGGACAGGCTTTGGTCGCTCGACAGTCCTAACAGGTTCTTGAGTTTTTATATTGGTCGTTTCTGTTTCTTTTTTTTCATCAACTGAAGGAACTGGTTGTTTGACCTCTGGTTCTGGTGCTGGATTCGCAGGCTCCACTTCCTTAACCTCAAACTTTTTTTGAAGATTCTGATCTACTTCAAAATCTTTCATTAATGTTTTATTTCTTTTTTCGGAGTTGTTATCCCCAGTAAAGAATTCTCTCCATGAGAATGAAGAACAAGAACTAAGAATAACTACAGATACCAGATAAATTAATTTCACTAATTCATTTTAAAGGTTTTCTAGGCATAATCAAGATTGAGAATAGACTTAATCCGACTAAGAAGCTCAGTTTCACCACTCAAGAACTTAACTTCAATCTGAACAGAAAGAATTCGAGCATCTTTGGTGACTTTTTTGATTTTAACCATGTCCTTCTCACTAGAAACGATAAGGGCATTTTCTTTCACGCTCTCCAGTAGAATATCGTTAATATCCTGATGAGAGAAAAAGTGGTGATCCGGATAGACCATTTTTTTTACAATGGTGGCTCCATGAGACTCAAGTAGATGATAAAAAGACTCAGGTGAAGCAATCGCGGTGACAGCAACAACATTCCTTCCTTCAAGCTCGCTCATTTCTTTTACTTTTTTATCAAAACAATTAAAAAGTCCTGTAGGCGCATATCCAAATTTTCCAATCGGTAAATCTTTTTGATGATAATTTGATAATAAACTTAGCAGTGATTCTAGTTTTTCTTCGCTAGCTTGGTCCGCCCGGCTTATCAAAATTGCATCTGCATCCTTGAGAGCCGTTAATCCTTCACGCAAATACCCCATTGGTGCAACCTTGTATGATTCAAGTGGTAAAAGCGCATCAAACAATACGATATTAAATGACCTATATAATTTAAGGTGTTGAAATCCATCATCTAATAAAACGGCGTCTGGCTGATAATGAGGGAAATAGCGCTTCAAATTTTGAGAACGTCTCTTTCCTATTACAACTGCACCTTTAGTCATATTCTTAGCGATTAATAGTGGTTCATCGCCATACTCCAAAGGGTTTGTTAAAAAACGCTGACCACCTCGGATGACTCCAGAACTATGTTCCATCTTACCTTTGTATCCTCGAGTGAGAACAAACAAGCTCACACCATAGCTTTCCAGTTTTTTAGTAAGCCAGATGATCATAGGAGTTTTCCCTGTTCCCCCAAAAGTCACATTACCGATAGAAATAATAGGAACTTTATAATAGTCCTTTTTTACAATTCCATATTCATAGAACATTCTACGAACTCGGTATGCCGATTCCCAAACCTGGGAAAGAGGATAGAGAAATGTTTGTTTAAGAAAATTACTTTTCATTCGATTATTTTATCACTGCTTTTAGAGTTTAGGAATTCTTGTTTAAAACCTGTGCCATATACTCAGGCACAGAGAAGTCATCACCAGTCAAATAGTCTTTGGTTTTCATCAATTCTCGCGCCACATGATTATATTCTTCTTCATTTTGCATCCATCTTTTAAAATGCTTAAAGATGCCATACCTGTCCGCTTGATATTGAATCAACTCCGGAAACACCATTTTTTCATGAACGATATTCGTCAAACTTGCCGGTCCATCATAAGGAACAAGCAAACTCAGTACGAACTCAGTAAAAAGAGAAACTTGATAGAGCACAATTGTTGGAACTCCAAAAAGCCCGGTGGCCAGAGTCACCGTTCCACTGGCTGCAATACAAATATCTGCCCATTCAAGTGCAGTGGGAAGCTCATCTGACTTCCATTCATTTGAAAACGGTAAATTCACATCGTAATGTTCAGTTCTCACGGACTCAGATTTAACTATACCTAATTCAATTTTAAAATCAGCTTCCTGAATGAGCTCTACCCCTTTTGCAAAGATAGGCAGAAGTTTTGACACCTCTACATTTCGACTACCAGGGAGCAATAACAGACGAATTGGTCTATTCTTTATATCAGAGAAGTTTTTTTGCTTAACTGAATTTAATCTCTCACCATATTCAATCATCAGAGGATGGATTACCCCTTTGACTTGCTTAACTCCACGATCAAAAAACCATTTTTTCTCAAATGGAATAATCGTAAAAAGAGTGTGTACGTTTTTCTTTAAAGCCTTAGCTCTCCACGGTTTCCAGACCCAAGCTTGAGGTGCCACATAATAAAGAACTTCAACCCCACGAGCCTTAAGCTTTTTTGCAAGCTTCATATTGAAGCCCTGAAAATCAATAAGTATGGCCGTTTTAGTATTTCTCTTATCGACCTCTTCAAGAAGATGATCGAGGGCCTTATAATAGAATGGGATTTTACCAAGAACCTCTGATATCCCAATTCCAGAAAAATCTTTCAAATGGTATATGAGCTGCATGCCAAGCTTTTCAAGTCTTTCTCCCCCAACTCCATAGAATTCTGTTTGAGGAGAAAGCTTCATCAGCTCAGGAAGAAAAGTCATAGCATGATCTTCGCCAGACTTTTCTCCTGCAATAACAAGGCAACTAGATTTCAATCTGCTCTGCCTTCTCTAAACTCTCAAGAACTTTGGTAACAAAATAAACGGCGGCAACTCCATCATCGTAGTTAACCATCACATCTTTATTTTCTAATATTGCTTGATAAAAGCTTTCTTGCTCAATAAAAAGATGATCTCTTTTTTCATAAGATTCAGTTTTAACAAAACTTCCATCTTCAAATTGAGAATTCGTTCCAACGGCAATTTCATTAGTAAAAAGATCAACATGAATGCAGCCATCTGCCGACATAACTTCAAGTTCCCTAACCTCTTTAACATGGTTTCTTCCTGAAGTGATTATCGCTTGGTCGCCATCCGCAAAATAGAAGTGGCTTGTCACATGATCCCATTTATCAGTTCTCACTTTATGACCTATTGAGCTTACTGAAGTAGGCTTTTTGCCTAACAAGAAAAGCATCAAATCAATATCATGAATCATTAAGTCCTGAACAACATCTACATCGGTCGCCCTTCCTTTAAAAGGAGCATAACGGTTAATCTTAAAAGTTCTCTTACCTTTGATCGCCGCTATTTGGGGTTTTACAGTTTCCCACGCCTTGTGACATCTTTCACTATGACCTACCTGAAGTTTCTTTCCAGATACTAGTTCTTTTAATGAGCTTGCTTGTTCAAAAGTAGAACAAAGTGGCTTTTCACAAAACACATGTTTTCCTGCTTCCAAGCTTTGCTTTACAAGTTCGAAATGAGTCGATGTTGGAGTTACAATAACAACAGCATCAATTTGCTCCATCACCTCTTCAACTTTTGAAACAACTTGAACACCAGGATAAAGGGCTTTTACCTCTTCTTGGTTATAAGGTTCAACAATGGCCACAAGTTCAGATGATTCAAGCGCCTGAGCTTTTTGAGTGTGCCATTTGCCCAAATGACCGTGTCCAATTACTGCAACTTTTACTTTTGACATAGGTTTACTCCTAAGATTTTAATTAAGACATAAATGTCGGAAGACCAATCTCACTGGCCAAAATAAATTCAGAGATATCAGCAATAATTTTATTACCTTGATACTCTTCCATATTTTCTGGATGATTAATAAATGCTCTTGGCGATAGTGCAGAAGCTTCCATCATTCGATAAAAATCTACCACCTCAGAAATTTCAGATTTTTCGAAACCTCTTCGTTTCATACCGATGATATTTACACCTTTAAGCTTAATTCTATTCCCAAAAGCCGTGCAGTAATGAGGGATATCTTTATCAATGGCACTAGCAGCTCCGATAAATACACCGTTTCCAATATTACAAAAAGGAGTGACTCCACAAGCACCACCCATTTGTACAAAGTCTCCAATTTTCACATGACCTGCACACATTGTTCCATTGGCAAGAGTAACATTATTTCCAATTTTACAATCGTGAGCGAAATGAACACCAGTCATAAAATAGCCATTATTTCCTACGACCGTTTTTAAATCGTCTTTAATTGTCGCTCTATGAACAGTGCAGTTTTCTCTGAAGAGGTTCCCGTCTCCAATAATCGTTTCAGTTGGCTGACCTTTATAACTTCTATCTTGAGGTGGAACTCCAAGAGAGCAAAATTGATGAATCTCATTATCATTTCCTATCGTTGTATGGCCTTCTATAAGAACATGAGATTTGATATTACAGTTATTTCCAATTTTAACATTCGGTCCAATAATACTATACGGCCCAACAGTACAGTTCTCACCGATAACTGCACCCTCTTCAATAATCGCCGTAGGATGAATTCTTGTTGTCATATATTTCCTTTTACTTTGTCACAACCTCAAGCTTTGCAAGAAATGCTGCTTCAGATACTTTTTCACCATTACAATTGATAAAGCACTCGTAGCTTGCAATATTACCGCGACATTTAGACATCTGTGCGTGAATTTCTAATTTCATGCCTGGGAGAATTGGTTTTCTAAACTTTGACTTTTCAACACTAATAAGAAGCGTCTCTACTTTTACTTCTTCTTTGTTTAAAGATTTCAAAGCAAGTGAAGTGAAAGCTGAACATTGCGCCATCATTTCTATCTGAACGACACCCGGAAGAATTGGATTACCAGGAAAATGTCCTGCTAAAATTTCAAGATCACTTCTAACCTCAAATTCACTGATTACTTTTGTACCCACTAACTTTCGTGTATCAGCTGTTTCAGGATCATCTAACACTGCTTGTGCCGGAGAAACTTCTTTTACTGAATCAATAAAAAGAAAAGGGGGACGATGAGGTAAAAATCCTACTACAGCATCTTTATCCATTAACATATAAAACCTACTTTTTTGCTAACCCTCTTAAGGTTGCTTGAGTTTTTAACCACTCTTTTAAAGGTCTTGCAGGATGACCTGCCATAACGGACCCCTTAGGCACTCTAGCGTTTTCACTCACGACAGCTCGAGCCGCCACTTGTGATCCCTGCTCTAAATATGCAGAAGGAGCAACGCCTGCCCCTGCACCGAAGGCACAATAATCTTCAGTAGTCACACTTCCCGCTAGGCCAGTCTTTCCACAGATAATATTATGTCTTCCTACTTGTACGTTATGAGATAGCTGAACATCATTATCAACTCTAGTCGAATCACCAATTCGAGTCGGTGAAAAAGTTCCAGCGTCAATCATGGTATTACAACCAATTTCAACATCGTTTCCGATTTCGACACCACCAATATGCCAAACTTTTTGATGAGCTCCATCAAAAAAGTTATAACCAAATCCGTCAGTTCCAATTACGGTACCGCTGTGTATACGACAATGACTTCCAATTTTAGTAAATGGATAAATATTTACGTTTGGATACACAATAGTATGATCGCCAATTTCCACGTGAGGTAATATCACACAACCAGGCATAATCTTAACATACGCACCGATTTTACAATGCTCACCGATAAAAACATTTTGAGCGATCTCAGCATCTGGATCTATTTCAGTCGTACCCATTTGCCGCCCATCTACCATATAGTTGAGATTGGAAAATTTGCCATCGTAAAATGGCTTTGAAAGTTTTGAGATAGCATGGTCAACGTTTTGAACCGTTGCACACCAGCTGTACTTGTTTTCTATTTTCTGAACTTCACTCTCGTCAAGTTTGGACCATAGATCTTCTTGTAATACGATGGCCACATCAGAGAACTCTAGATTCTCAAGCTCTTTTAAAATTTTAGATTTTTTAGCGAAGACAAATGTTCGAGGCTTGGGCTCAGAAAAATGGGAGATAGAGTCTATCTCTAGCCCTTTGACTTCTCCTATCCTAACTTGGAAAGAAGTTTCAATATCTCCCAATTTTTCTACTAACATTATTTTGAATGTTTTTTATCGTATGCTTTGATAATTTTTTCAGTTAGATCAATTTTTTCAGAAGCATAAATCGGCGGAGATGCACTAATTTCAAAAGTTAAAGAAACTTTCTCTTCTTTAGATACATCATCGATAACTGGCTTCAACTTATCAAGAATTGGCTTCTTAAGCTCAGCTTCTTGTTTTTGAATCTCAGCTTGAAATTGTCTCATTTTTTCAGCTGCTGTTTTTCGTTTCTCATTGATTTCTTGAGCCTTTTTCGCTTTTGCTGCATCTGATAGAACAGCATCTTGCTTTTGAAGGTTCTCAATAAGTTTCTTAATGCTCTCTTCTTCGTCCTTTAAAACTTTTTGCTTAGACTTGAAAGATTTCTCAAGAGTCTTATTAACAGACTTACCTTCTTCAATCGAAGAGATAATTTTTTGAATATTTACAATCCCGACTTTGATATCTGCTTTGGCAGCAGAAACGGTTAAAGCTAACATTATTACTAATAGATTACGCATATCTATCCTCCTTAAAATAATTGTCCAATATCAAAATGGAATTGCTGACCTGAAACACCATCTGGTGGATCAATTGGGTAACCAAATTCAAATCTAAGTACCCCAATCGGCGAAAACCATCTAAATCCATATCCATAGTCTTGTCTCAAGACAAGATTATCCGTATCTAATTCTTCTAAGTAAACGTTCCCTACATCATAGAAAACAACCCACTTAAGACCTGCATCTCTAACAAGAGGCTGCTCAAATTCAATTTGGGCTAGAACAGAGAACTGCCCACCAATATTAAATTGACGAGGATTTCCAGTTTCTTCATCCGTAAAAGTCTGTTGAGGACCAATATCTTCAAAGTTATAACCCCTCATATTTCTTGAACCACCCATTTGAAATTTTTCAGAACGCGGTAGAGGTCTATCAGTTGTCCTCATTAGTTGATCAACTTTTAAGCGCGTTCTAAGAATTAGGTCTTCATAAACCGGCTTGTACCAACGGGTATCAAGAGAAGCTTTTGCCCATTCCTGATCACCATAGAAACCAGCATATTCAAAAGATAAATTCACGAAATGTCCGCCAGTCGGTTCAAAAACGTTATTTCTTTTATCATAACGTAGTGAGGTCCTAATCGTTGCAGCAGTTCCATTTTCAATATCTAGATCGATACTTGGATTTCGAACGTTTGAAATTTTTGTCACTTCATGTCTTAAAGTCATAAAAAGTCTGGTGTATTCAAAGATTGGATAACCAACTCTAATATCTCCCCCGTACCTTTCTGAACTAAAAGAAGTGATCAGACCATTTTGAGTTCTATACACATCTGCACCTGCAGTCCACTGAGTATCCATAAAATATGGTTCAGTAAAACCAAGGTTGTATGTTTGTTGGATTTCAGACCAAGAAACGTTTAGGTTTAAGTTTTGTCCCAGGCCTCTGAAGTTATTCTGAGCAATACTTGCTTGGAAGAATCCGTTAGTGGCCGTCGAGTAACCAGCACCAAGAGAAATTTGACCAGTTTGTCTTTCTTTTACAGAGATCTCAACATCAAGGACATTGTCCTTTCCTTTAGGTGAGACAGTGTTAAAGATAACACTTCCTTGCTCAAAGAACCCCAGACGATTTACGTTTTCTTTTGAAATACGCAGCTTACTTCCAGAGTATTTCATCCCTTCATGAATACGAAGTTCTCTTCTTACAACTTTATCTCTCGTTTTGGTGTTACCCTTAACAATGATTTTTCCAAAATAGGCAATTTTACCTTTTTCGAAAGAGTAATGAATATCAACTTTATTTTCACCAGGCACAATCTGAAGTCTTCTTAATACGTTGGCAAAAGCGTAACCTTTATCCTGATACATTTCAGTTAGACTTTGAATATCTTTCCTAAGAACCTCTTCCGAATAGATTTCTCCAGAAACAAGTTCGATTTTCTTTCTCATTTCATTTTCAGTGAAAAGAAGTTCTCCATTAAAGAATATATTATTTACTGAATACTTAGGCCCTTCCTTAATATCCACAGTAATGAAAATCCACTTTTTATCTTCAGAAACAGTGATGATTGGGTTTGCAATATTGATTTGCAAATAACCTTTAGACTTGTAGTAGTATTTCAATTTCTCTACATCTGTTTTGAAAAAGAAATCTTTGAAACTTCCGGACCCACTTAAAACCGAAAAGTACCCCTCTTCTTGCGTGGCCATGATCGACTTCAATTCTTCGTCTTTCAGATCATTATTTCCAAGAAACATGATCTTTTTCACCATAACTTTATCAAATTCTTTAACTCTAAACACTAGGTCTAGACCGTTGAATTCGTTCTTTTGAAGGTCATAAGTGATATTCGCAAGGTAATAACCTTTCTCTTCGTAGAATTTTTGAAGAGTAACAATATCAGACTTGATCGTATTAACATCGAGGATATTATATTCTTTGGTTTTGATTTGCTCTTTAAGGTCATCGCCAGAGACTTCGTCATTTCCTTCAAAAAGAATTTTAGAAATAATCGGCTTCTCTACAACTTTAATAAGTAGAATTTCTTTACCTTTTTCTGAAACTTTATGAGCCTCAACTGACTCAAAATACTTCATGCTGTAGATGTCTTTTATGTCATCACGAAGCATATAATTATCTAGGGTCATCCCTTTTTTAACTTTTAGTTTTTCTAAAATAGCTTCCGGTTCAACTTTTTTCGCACCTTCTACGCGAATATCATCTACCACAAACAGTGAATCATGCTTTCCCAAATTAGTGTTTGCCTCAAGACAAAACGAGAGAAACGCCATTGAAAATAGGTATAAAAATCTAATCATCTAGTGACCTTGTAGTTAACTAACCTCGTGATTTTAGCCAATAATCTGACCATCTTCAATGGTTATTTTGTGTTCAAAACTTTCAGCAACTGAGTTGTCATGCGTCACAACGACAAGAGTGGAGTCAATTTCAGAGGCCAAATTTTTAAGTAGAGATATAACAATTGCAGTATTTTTCGTGTCTAGGTTTCCAGTTGGCTCATCGCACAGAATTAATTTAGGATTGAGAGAAATAGCCCTGATAATATTAACTCTTTGCTGCTCTCCCCCTGAGATCTGATAAGGATATTTTTTCAAACAATGTGAGATATTGAGCATCTCCGCGTACTTTAGAATTCTTTTTTTCACTTCGGCTTCTTTAATTCCAGCTATTTTAGCCGGAAGAAGCGTGTTCTGAAGACAATTCATCGAAGGCAGAAGAAAGTGAAACTGAAACACAAAACCAATAAAGCGATTTCTTAACTCGCTGAGTTGCTCATCATTAAGCTTGGTCGTATCTCTGCCTTCTAAAAAAACACTCCCCGCGTCAGGTCTCTCCAGAGATCCTAATATATAGAGAAGAGTCGATTTACCAGAACCGGAAGTTCCTTGGATAACATGATTTTGCCCTGCTTCAATATTTAAGTTAATTCCTTTTAATATTTCAGCATTTCCATATTTTTTTTGGATGTCTTTCAACTCAACTAACATTAACTAAATTCCTCTCTCAAACCACTTAATAACGATTTTGAACTCATGCGTTTAACAGTAATAAATCCTACAGTGAAAACCCAGATTAATGATAGTCCGAAGACCAATAGATAGTCGTCAATTTTAAGTAAAATATTCAGCTGACTGAGCTTGTAGATATCGCCTGGAAGTTGAAATATCGACATTTGTAAAATTCCTTTATCTAAAATAAAGATCAAAAGAACGGAAAACACACAGGATACAACCCAGATACAGGAGAGCATACAATACCAAAACTTCTTGAAAGATTTTAAGCTTAGCCCCAATGCTCTTAACATAAAAATGTCTTGAGATTTAATTTCAGAAATAAAGACCATGAATGCAATAATATTGATGACACTAACTAGAACAATTAACTGAAGTGCAATGCTTATTGTGTCTCTTTCAATCTCAACAGCGTCTAAAAGCACTTCATGTTCTGCCCAATAAGTACTCACAAAAAAATCTCTGTCGTATTTTTTCTGAAGACTCCTTTGCGTCTCTTCCAAAGAAAGGCCATCAACGACTTTGATAAGTCCTTCATTAACAGTGAAGTTTCTCAAGTCTAGAATTTTTTGTAGTTTCTCACGATGCATGTACATGAATCGCATATCTTTTTCAAAAATCCCATGACGAAGGATTCCTTGAATTTCAAACTGAACTAATGAAGCACTTCCAAGCTCTCTCGCTTTTTTAGAATTAAAAGCTAAGACCACACTATCACCAACTTTCAGATCAAACTTTTTGGCAAATTGAACACCAACAATAACACCTTCAGTATCATTGGAATTTTTTCTTAAAGGTACATCTAGTCCGGTTACTTGGCGGAAGCTTTTCGGTTCAATTCCTTTAACCAAAACACCTTTACTCTGTTTATTGGCCAGAGCAAATGCTTCGATCTGCAAAATATGCGATGAAATTTCTACGGATTTATCTTGATTAAGCTTATCCTCGATACCTTCGAGTGAATAGAACCCATCACGAGCCTTAAATTTAAGGTCACCATTACTTTGTGCCAATGCCCTCTTAAGAGAGACACTATAGCCATCCATCAAACCAATAGTAGATAGAATAACTGCAATAGAGAAAGCTAGGCTAAAAATAGTCCCGATTAAAAATCTAAGCGCTGATTTTTTATCCAAAATAATCTGGAATAAAGAAATCAGAGGAAGTTTAGTCATTCACTTTCTTTTGCTTTAAAGAAGGTTTCTTTTTTTAGTAATGGGAAAAGAATGACGTCTCTAATTGTTTGCGAGTTAGTTAAAATCATAACTAATCTATCAATACCGATCCCTTCTCCTGCAGTTGGAGCCATTCCATATTCTAGCGCACGAACGTAGTCATAGTCAGGATCACAAGCTTCATCATCTCCCCCGTCTTTAAGAACCGCTTGATCAGCAAAACGACCTAGTTGATCTGTTGGATCGTTAAGCTCGTTGAAACCATTGGCAATTTCCCATCCGTTAATGAATAGTTCAAAACGATCAACATAATCAGGGTTTTCGTCGTTTCTTCTAGATAGTGGAGAAACTTCTGTTGGGTATTCAGTGATAAAAGTTGGCTGAATGAGCTTACCTTCAACAAATTCTTCAAAACAAAGAACCATAAGCTTGTGAACACTTAGCCCATCAAGTTTTTTCGGATCAATTTCTAGATCTGACTTACCTTTAAGAAGGGCAATCATTTTCTCTTTACTCTCAAGGTCTTCCCTTGAAAGAGAAGTGTACTCCACAACTGCATCACGCATAGGTAATCTTCTAAAAGGTGAAGCGAAATCGATTTCGTTTTCTCCCCAAGTTATTTTAGCTGAACCAATAACGTCTTTTGCTAGTCCATGCATTAGCTTTTCAGTGAAGTCCATTAGATCTTCATAAGTTTGCCAAGCAGCATAGAACTCAACAGAAGTGAACTCAGGGTTATGCTTAAGTGATAGACCTTCATTTCTAAAGCATCTATTCATCTCAAAAACTTTATCGTACCCACCAACCACAAGTCTCTTTAAATGAAGCTCAGGAGCAATTCTCATGAAAAGTTCCATATCAAGGGCATTATGATGAGTTAAAAACGGCTTCGCTGCTGCTCCACCTGCCACTGAGTGCATCATCGGAGTCTCTACCTCTAACCAGTCATCTTGGTAGAAGAATTCGCGGATAT
Source organism: uncultured Oligoflexia bacterium (assembly GCA_950060715.1). The sequence goes on from CATLVA010000004.1 coordinate 12,879, forward strand.
ATCTTACGATACGAGAGCGTGTCTTTAGCTTCTCACGTGATTCGCGAGACATAATCATATCTACGTAACGCATACGATATTTTAATTCTTGGTCAGTTAATCCGTGAAATTTCTCTGGAAGTGGACGAATAGACTTAGAAACAACTTTAAAGTCTTGAGCCTCTAATGAAAGTTCCCCTTTATTGGTTTTAAAAACAGTTCCTTTTGCCCAAATCATGTCACCGTAATCACATAATTTATAGTCAGCGAAACCACCTTCACTTGTAACGTTCTTCTTTACATAGAACTGGAAACGATCTTTTCCGTCATCAACTTGAATAAAAGCAGCTTTTCCGAAGTCACGAACCAGCATTGCTCTACCAACTAATTCATACACCGGTGTTTCACCGATATCTTCTTTGGCCATTTCACTGTATTTTGCAATTAGCTCGGCTGCTGTAGCTGTTGGCTTAACTCCATGTTTATAAGGATGAGACTCCGCGGCTTTCATTTTGTCACGTTTTTCAAGCCTGACTTTCATTTGCTCGTTAAACTGTTTTTCCCACTGCGAAATATACTTTTCTCTCATTCTCAAAACCTTATATTTTATGGATATTAAAAGCTTGTTATATACTTACTGACCCATGTCGTAAAGACTGAGGCGGCGCACTAAGTCCGGATATATTTATCTAATGTCTTGGCTCCAATTAAATTACCGTAATAATCTAGGCTCAGTTAAACAACTGAAAATACATTTAGGTGTTAGAAAGTTAACACCCCCCTATCTTAATTTCAAAGACCAACACCACCATTAGCTTTCATGAAATAATATGGGCAACAGATAGAATTTTAACTAAATAAATCGGGATATTGTCCCAAAACTGTAGTGCGCTCTTAACTTACTCCTTCAAAACTTAACTTGATATTTCCACTTAATTTCATTTTATTATCCCAGTAAGCTTCCCAAGATTTTGGATCGGTTATTACTTTTAAAATTATTCGAGTCATTTTTGCGCAACCTTTTTCACTCCAGTTAAAAGCAAATTTCTTAATCCTACGACCAATCTCTCTCATTAATCTTTCAAGTTTTGAGGTGACTTTAGGAGTCACTACCCCTGTCTTCATCCAATACTTTAAATAGGTGAATAGGTTTGATCTTGCATTAGAAACATATGTGGATGCCTTGCTGTAGCCCTTATGCTCAAGATACTCAGATAAGATTTTCATTTGAAGCTCACACGCGACAATCTTTTCATTTAGTTCAACTTTTTCTTCAATTGTTACCGCCTCAAAATCCTTCTCAGGGATCTCTAACTGGAAGATTGAATGAACTTGATCAAGAGTATATTTGATATCTTCATCTTCTGCTTTTTCTTGATACTTCATAAGAGGCTTTAATTCATGTGGAACATGCCAGAGACACCTTTGCTGGTGATGTGCTAATATTCCTAAACCATTATTTAAACCAATCTCACCATCTGCCACAAGAATATTGGCAACTTTTTTCGGTGCAATCTTTTTATTGGGGTTGTTAACTTTATCAATTGATTTTCCAATGACCTTCCAGGATTCACTTGTCCAAGCTCCTAGAGGAACTATAGAGTTATCATTTTTAATACCCATGACAACTCTTACTTCGCCTCGATTGGTCTTCTCAACTGGCTTTTGACCAGTTTTTTCTCTAATCTTATTCGTTCGCTCAAGTTTTGCTTGGGAAACAAACCTCTTAAAGCCTGTTCCATCGCCAAGAACGACATTTAGATCATCGTGCTTTACAGAGATATTGTCTGAATCCGTGGCCATAAACCATCTGTGAAGACTTCGGTGGTTGAAGTTGATATTTTCATTGGTCTTAATAATTCCAACAGTTGATCTTCTAAAGGAGTTCTCAGCTACTGCTTCCATGCAGATCTTCTCAAATTCATTTGAATGTTTTTGACTTCTCTCAATTCCTAGGAACTCTTTTAGGGGGTTATGGGTGGCTCTGCAGTTTTTACATTTTAGAAGAGTCCATTCAAAAGTGATGTTTCCAAGACTTGTAATGATGGTTTTTGAGCGCAGGCCAGATCTATTTAGATGGGGACAGGAGCAGCACTTGGCTTCATCTGAGGCTTTCCAGTGCTCAACAACCATATTATCAATAAAAGAAATTAAAAGCTTTAAAAAGCCTGGAATGCCCTCATTTTCAAAGAGAGTTTTAGTTTCTAGGATCAGTTCATCAAAAGAAAATGATAATCCAGATAGACAAGTCTTGATATTTAGAGCAATATTTTTAGTGATCATGGGCCTTCCTTGGTATTGGTTGTATAAGTCGTATTATATAAATTTAACCAGTTAGGCCTATGTCTTTCAAAAAATTCGTATTCTTTTTCGACACTTTTAATTTTTGTATGGAAAGATTTCAATGGGTCTGTGGCGCAATCAGATTATCCCATAAGATTTATGTAATTACATATTAACCAAGTTCCAGACTCAGGTGATGATTTACACTACAGTTTTGGGACAATATCTAAATCGGAGAATTTTATGAAAAAACTATCATTTCTTTTACTATTGCTAGGTTCAGTATCTGCATTTTCTCAAGGTGGTACAGCAGAAAATTCGAAAAATACTGAAGTTAAGACTTACCGAGTAGGTGAAGTTTTTCATTCGCAAACGTTGGGCTTTTTCCTATTTAGTAATACTGAAGAAAAAGCGATGGAAATTTTAGTTGAAAATTGTATCGCGGACGGTAACGAAATTGATAGATGTGAAAATGATCTTAATTTTGAGGTTGAGGATTATAAGCTTAGCAATGACTGTGGTGCTCCTATCTGTAACGGTGCAAGTATTTCCATGAGAGCTGAGCTGAGATAAAGTCACACCATGTTCAAATTTTTAATATTATCTGTGTTTACAATCCAATTAAGTATTGCAAACACAGATAAAAACCAAACGCTTCTCTATACTTCAGATCTACGATCTCCCCTGCTGGAGTGCCATGACTGCTTTACATGGGATGGGGAAAAGTTTTTTGAAAATAAAGCTAACTTATCTACTTTTCTGAGAAAAAATTGTCTCGATCAAAATAGCTCTGAGGGTGAAATTGCAGTAGATGTTTGTGAGACACTAATTCCTATAACGAAGGCTAATTTTAATGGAGATATCATCTCTTCAAAACTTGCAAGCCAGCTACTAAGATTTCTGATGTATAGAACAGATATCACGTTTGAATACTTCGAAGACGGCTGTTATGCCAGAAATGTAGTCATGAGAGATATCTTAAATAAAATTGGTATAAATTCTCAAAGTATATTCATTAAAGCAGATGACGGTAGGCGATTGGTAGCAGAAACCAATTTTGATCAGGCTGATTGGAGATGGCATGTAGCTCCGGTTATTAAAACGAGAAATGACGAAGGACAAGTTGAAAAGGTAGTCATTGATCCCTCAATAAGTGATAAACCAATTTCTGTTTCTAAATGGGCCAGCATTATGGGTCATGAATTTTGCCCGCAAAAGCTTTCTGAATCAGATTTCTTAAGCAAGGATAACTCTTGTGGGTACTATATTGATACTAAAGACACTGTATATGAAATAGATCTAGGTTGGACTGGACTATTCAAAAGAGAATTTGTTTATCTCTCTAGAGAAGAGAGAGTTAAAAAAGCAATTGAATTCATGTCTCAAAAGAAAGTTAAATCAAAAGTTAAAAAACGAATGAAGGCTTTTCCGAGATATGACTCGACCAGCAGAAACTATATTTTACTAGACTAAAGAGTAGACTTAATTTCTCTCGATCGGAGTCCGGATATATTTATCTAAAGTCTTGGTAGCAATTAAATCTCCCCAAACATTAATAGCGGTGATGGGATAGTCCCAGAATCTATCCACAAGAAGATAAATACCAATCAATTCCAGTGGAATACCCGTCATTTGCATCACAGCACCAACCATCATGAGCCCACCTCCTGGAATCCCAGCAGTACCAGCTGCTGAAGTCATAACAAAAATAAAGATCAAGCTTTGCTGATAGACAGTTAGATCCATCCCAGAGTACTCACCCAGAAAAATGATCACTAATGCTTGGTATAAAGCCGAACCATCCATATTAAGCGTGGCGCCTAAAGGCAGAACAAATCCCGCAGTATCACTAGAGACCTTAGCATTTTTCACCAGTACCTTCTGAGAAATAGGCAGCGCAGCTGCAGAACTAGCTGTGGTAAAAGCGAGTAAAACCGCCTCTTTTACTTGATATAAAAATTTAATTGGGTTGATCTTTGCAAGCAAGAATCCCAATACAGGAAGAGTAATGATAGAATGAATTAAAGCCGCCAACGTGATGGCAAGAAATAGAGAGCCAAGTCCCTGAAAAACATCCGTTTCAGTTTTAACTACGATTGCTGCGATAAGGGAGAAAATTCCAATAGGTGCAACCTTTACGATCCATGCTATCACCTGCCCCATTAGGTCTTGCACTGCCTCCGAGAACTCCACAAGAGTTTTGCGTTTTTGCACATCAATTCTTAGGGAAGCCATTCCTACAATTAAGGTGAAGACAACTATCTGAACAATATTTCCTTCAGATAAAGCAGAAACAGTAATTGCTGAAATAAATAAGTTGAAATATCAAATTAAACATCAAATAGCGCTTAAAACAAAGAACCAATTACGCAGAATGCCTAACTTAGAGTTTTTTAACGATGATTCTTTAGATTATATCGCAGGAATAGAAGATGCTGTAAAAGGTAAAGAAAACCCAATTGAAAACAGAGATTTATTAGACAAACGCAAGAAAGCAGGTAATTGAATTTTTCCTATTACATCGCTAAGCGGTATTTATTTACAAAAAGTAAAAACAATGCTATAAATATTATCTCATTAATAGCTACTATTGGTGTTTTTGCCGGTGCTTTAGCGTTATTTATTGTGCTTTCAGGGTTTTCTGGTCTTAAAGATTTTAGTCTTTCATTTACTAATGAGTTTGATCCAGATTTAAAACTACTTCCAGAACAAGGCAAAACAATAGTTGTTGATAGCCTTTTGCAAGAAAAAATTTCTGAAATTGAAGGAATAGTAGCATACTCTAAAGTGATAGAAGAACGTGTCTTTTTAGATTTTAGAGAAAAAAACCAGATGGCTTTTATAAAAGGTGTCGATGAGCGTTTTAAAAGTGTAAATGCTATTGATAGTTCTTTATTTTATGGCACTTGGCTAAGTGATAAACCTAGCCATGTTGTGCTTGGTAATGGTATTTCGCAATCATTATCTCTTGGAACATATGAT
>CATLVA010000005.1 GCA_950060715.1 uncultured Oligoflexia bacterium
GTTCTACCTAGCTATGAGAAGGAGAATGTGTTACAGAGAATGCAATTGTAGGTGGACATGAAGATGGGGGCAGGTCAGAAGTATAACGGCTGAAGAATTAGTACAAATCGGTGTAGATGCCTCAGCTGTTGAAGAGGCTAAGTCTGACCCCAATTTAAACAACGAAGAAAAAGAGCAGATTATTGAAGACTTTGTTGAGAAAGAAAAAGATAAAGAAAGGCAAAGCAGGAAGAAGTGGTATGCTACTCAAATCAAAAGGCTTGCAATCTGTATGGCAGACTTTATCTATATGACCATGGAAAGAGAGTATAATATTGATGACGTTATTCAAACAAAGTCTCCTGAGTTTTTTGAAGTCATGACAGGAATATCGAAAGATGATTTTGTTATGTTATGTGACTTAGGTTTTATGAATAGGTTTGCACTAAATAGAATTGTTAGGGAGTTTAGGGATCAAGAGAATACTTCTTTAAATCCAGAAGAGTACATTTTGGAAAATCTCAAGAAGCTTGTTGCCTAAGGAGTGATATGAAAAATAACTTTGGAACCCTTGTGAAAGTCGATTTAAGAGAGTATTGGCCACATGAAGCACATGATTTTACAAAATGGTTGTTTGCCTCGGACAATCTTTCCCTTTTAGGGGAAACCATTGGTATATCATTGGAGCCTATTGAAGCTGAATCAAGTGTGGGTTCCTTTAGTGCGGATATATTGGCTAAAGACTCTGACACAGATGAAAAAGTGATAATTGAAAACCAGTTAGAGAAAACTAATCACTCTCACTTAGGCCAGATACTGACTTATGCTTCAGGTAGTGAATCAAAAACCGTTATCTGGGTTGCCAAAGAATTCAGGGATGAACACATAAAAACTTTAGATTGGCTGAATAATATGACTCCAGACGATGTAAGCTTTTTTGGTTTAGAAATAGAACTTTGGAAAATTGGCAGATCTGAACCGGCTCCTAAGTTCAATGTTGTTTGTAGGCCCAACGTTTGGACTAAGTCTTTTAATAAGTCGAGCAAGGGAGAGGTCAAGGGAATTAAAGTTGTTTATAATGAGTTCTGGAGTGAGCTTAGAGAATACTTTAAAAATAATAAGTCTAGTTTAGCCTCTCAAAAAGGTGGCCCTAAACACTGGTATAATATTGCTGTGGGGAGAAGTAACTTTAAAATTGCGTTAACCCTGAACTCTGTAAAATCTCAGATTGGTTGTGAGATCTACATAAAGGCTCCAGAGGCTGATATTGGATTTCCCTTACTAGAGGAACAAAAAGAAGCAATTGAGAATGAACTAGGAACAACTCTTAATTGGATGCCCTTACCTAAGAAAGGTGCATCAAGAATTGTTCTTTATGAGAAGTTTGAAATTTCTGATCGTGAAAGATGGGACGTTGCTATGGAGTGGTTTTTAAAGTGGTCAGATAAATTTCATAAGACCTTCTCGAAAAGAATTAAAGATATGTCGCTAAAAACACATGGCGCACCGTAGCGCAAAGCCCGTAAATATTTTTCTTTGATTACTTTTTTAATTTTTAAAAAGAATTTTCTCTCTTAAGAGAAGCATCATGCCTTCGTATCTCCTAACCTATTAAATTTACATTTCTAAAAACTGGCACACCCATTGCTTTGTTAACAGCAAAGACAATGAGGTTTTATGAAAGTTTTAGTTTTTATATTTTTAACAGTCTTCTCGCTTAATAGTTATAGCAAGCTGCCTAAGGTTGATATTTTCAAGTTGTTCGACAAAGGAAAGGTAGTAAAAGACGCATACGATATTGTGTACCAACTAGGGCTTAACTGTGCGACAGATCCAAGCCTTGTCGAAGTTTTCTACTCTGAATTTGTTAGAGTTCTATCTGGTGTAGCAAGAGTTGCTTCTGAATCAGCTCAACTAATGGCGTACAAGAAAGATTTCCCAAACCTCTGCCATGTACTTACTCAAAGTCATATAAATACATATAGAGAAGGAACTGATGTTAAAAAAGAGAAGAAGTGCTCTTTAAAAAACCCTCTAGGTGGGTGCTTAACACACATCTACTATACCTATGAAAAGCCTAAGCCGAGTTACTATTGGCCGAAATACTTAATTGAAGTTACTGAGAAAGGTAACGATCCTCACCATACATTTGCAGAGGGCAACCTACTCTACTCCGCAAACAGAAAAATATCTAACCAAGTAGAAAAATTCGTCGATCAAGACGGAGCTGTAAAGCTTACTTCGCTAGTTATGGGTGGAAGTAATGCACTTAATTTAGTTGGGATGAACGTTGGTAAGAACGACTTTGGGGAATTAGTGAAAGTGAAAGCCATGTCTCCGCTAGAAAAGATGAGAATAAGAGCAAACAAGGAAAAGACGAATAAAAGTTACGATGTGAGCATTTGGCCTGTTGCAATGAGTGAATTATTCGCAAGACACTTTAGCGTTTGTGGACCCGTACTAGAAAGACAAGGAAAAGATGTTGGTGGGTATAGCTGGGCTTTTAAAGGTGTTCCAATGACTTGCCCAGTAGCAACAACAAATGATGCTTATGCCTTTTGGGATACAGGGATGATTGATTATCTCGACCCAGAAGCATTAACAGCAATGGCCGCTGGTAGCAACCCTCTCTCTTGTGGTGTTGCTAGTGGTGCTGCATATCTCTCCGATTTAGGCTCAAGTTCAGGGAACTCAGTTGGGGATAAAAAGGAGGTTAACAACCAACTTGGCTCTCTTAGTAAATTCATGAGTCAGGCTTTAAGTGGGTGTTCCTACCCTATCTTAGGGCCTGCTCATGGCATTGCAAAACAAGCTCTAAGCTATGCTGACCCTAATAAGTGGAAGCAGCAAAAGTGTACTCTTTGGGGTTCTGTAGCACCAAGGATGAGCACGAGTGTCTATGAGACAGACTACTCATACGCTAATACAGCTTTGAAATTTAAGCTATTAGCACATGACTTGTTTTCTGTGCCTAGAGGTGACGAAGAGAGATGGTCGCTGGCCTATCCTTGGGAGTCTGGTAAAAGCTTTTTAGATGGTAAGTTTTCAAACTATTTCAGTAAGCTTCAAGGCTTGCTTAAGAAGAAGAATATCAAACTTAACTCAGGAAAAAATAATGGTAGATCCTATACATTATTTACTCCAGGTTCCCCTTATCTTGTTGACGCTAGTATGACTCCCAAACACATGAAGGATCAGGCAACAAACTGGTCTAGGGAGCTTGCCTATATTGCCTCTTTGACTTCGGCATCTGCTGTAGCAAGAAGGGAGATGGAGCGAAGGTTAAGAGATACACATAACCAAACCCTGCCACTTAAAGAGGAAATAATATGGAAAAAAAAGAAGTGGTGTACTTGGGGAGGGAGAAAAGTAAGTGTTTCTAGTGATAGACAATGCTTCGGTCAAAGCCACAACCACTCTCACTTTATTAAGTACGAAGAAGAGGTTTACAAGGCTGGAACAAGGAAGGTTCCCGAGCCAAGAGTTAAGAAATGGAAAAGGCAATGTAATCGCCTAAAAGAACCATATAGACGAGGTTGCAAGCACCCTAGAGAGAGGTGTGTGATGAAGTTGGTTAGTGATGTTAAAGTGCCTGCTGATAGAGTAAATATTCCAAACGAAGATCCAAGAAGTATTACTGATAACTCAGCAACAAGAGATATCCTTGTTAATGCTGCAACTGCTGCTCCTTGGGTAGCAGCAGAGATTGCAAGGAATAGATTGTCAGAGATGACAGGTTACAACCCTATAAAAGGGGATCGTAGGATTTATACAGTATTTGAAAAAATCCAATGCGTTTACCCCAGCACAAGGACAACTACTAAGATCGGAATAGCACCTGAAGTTAGAAAATATGATTCATGCAGAAGTTCTGTTAGATATGAAGTCTATAAATACATTCAAACTAAGCTTTTAAGAAAAATCTGCGATGCTTTCGGCCAAACAGAGGGTATGCCGTGGAAATAGCAAGTAATCAAAAGATACTTTCTACTGCGAAAGCGAAGTCTCCAGACGACATACTTTCCAAAAAGGACTACCTTAGTCAGTTCTGGCTTGATGTCTTTCTAAAAGCTAATGATTACAACACTAGTGATGTCCATATTGAGCAAGTCAGTGATGGAATTGTTGTTAGGTATAGAGTTCAAGGTGAGCTAGTTACTTATAAATATCACAAAGATGAGCATGAGCAACTAAGAAGCTTAATTAATCGATTGAAGCTAATTTGCGGTCTTGATCTGAGTGTTAATGATGAAGTTCAAGATAGGAGTGTCTCATTTCAAAAAACATCTGCAAGATACAGGATTGCACTATCCCCTTCTATATTTGGAGAGAACTTTGTTTTTAGAGTTATTCGAGATGATTATATTCCTAAATTAGGAGATTTGTTTTTACCTGATGAGACTGAAAAAGATTTGAGATGGGCCTTAAATCAGAAGCAAGGCTTTATCTGTATTACAGGCCCAACTGGATCAGGTAAATCCACTACACTTCAATCTATTCTAATGGAGATAGATCGTGAAAAAAAGAAAGTTATCACGATTGAAAACCCTGTTGAAAGGGTGATTCCCTCAACTCTACAAAAAGAAATTACTCATAAGGTCGGATGGAAGTCTGCCATCAAGATGGCTATGAGAGAAGATCCAGACATAATACTAATTGGAGAGATTAGGGATGAGGAAAGTGCTGAGTTAGCCCTTGAAGCAGCACAAACTGGACATCTCGTTTTTAGTACACTCCACACTAATGATGTTGCTGGCATTGTAGATCGACTAATTGGACTTGGGGTTGATAAGAGGCTAATTGCCGATAACCTACTCTTTGTATCGGCTCAAAGATTAATACAAAGACTTTGCCCAAAGTGTAAAATTCAGACATCTGAAAACAGATATACAAGAGGTAAAGGGTGCTCTAGTTGCTCAGCAAAAGGAGCACCCGGTATTGATGGGCGACGTCCTGTCATCGAATATTCATTTCTTCCTGAAAGCTCATCTATCTTAGATTTTAACAAGAAAAATTTTGAAAGAAACGAATTAAAGGCATCGCTATCTAGTGAAGTTACTCGATGGGTTGATAGTGGTGAAGTAGATATGGAAGAGCTTAAAATATGGGGAGGTCAGCAGTGATTAACTCTCATACTTTAAAAAATACCCTTGATTTACCCCTTGATTTCACCCTTGACCGCCATCAAGGGGAAAGTGCTTTTAACTTTTCAATATTACTAACAATTTCGCCGGCCCCGCGATTGACCCCACTCTCTCAACGTATGTTTCTAGAATGGGGTCAATCGCGGGGCCGGCTTTTAATATTTTCAAAGGAGTTTCTATGAAGGAAAGAGTTTATTTTGACTTGGCCAAGGTTGATCCAGAGGTAAGAGAAAAGGTTCTAAAAGTGGTTGAGTTAGCGAATCAAAAAGAGAAAGGTGATGAGGTAGATCTTAGGACAATTCTGAACTACTCAGTAAAACTTATTAAGGAGTCTCATGTAAGTGAAATAAAAAAAGAGTCTTTAAGTGAGTGGGATTTAATTAAATTAGAATTTGAGAATTATCAGTCTTCTTCTGAAGATAACATCTCCCTACCGAAGTACATATTAAAGAGATTTAAAAAGGAAATTAAATCATAATGAGACATCATATTACTGATCGTGACATTACTTTATTGAAGTTTTTGAATGAGTTTGGATTTAGTGGAACCAAGCTTATTCAAAGAGCTATATTCAATAAACAAAGCGAAAGAGGTGCTTATGTTACTGCAAGGAATAGGATATCCAGCCTTAGCAAACTCGGTTTAATTGAAATACATCAAAATATATTCTGCAAGGAACAAGTTCTAAGTCTTTCTGAGTTTGGTGCAAACTTTATTCAAAAGCTTGGTGGGAATAAAATGGCTATCGTTAAGAACCTCAGAGATCGAGAGGTAGTTCACGATTTTCAAATCCAAAACATTTATCTCAGGTTTAGAAATCTAGGTTTCTCTAACTTTATATCTGAGAGGAAAATAAGAGAGCAGAGCCTTTTTGGTGAGCTTTATCCAGACCTTGTGATGATTGACAAAGAAAGCAAGGCGATCATGGTTGAAGTTGAATTGACTCAGAAAAGTAAAACTAGGATGGATAAAATCCTAACAAATTACGCAAATAGTAAACTAACAAATAAGTTGCTTTATATTTGTGCAAGGGAAGGAATTAAAAAAGCTGTTACAAGACGAGCTGAAAGGCTCGACCTTTTACAGTCTAAGTTTTTAGCAGTCACATTGGATCAGTTCCACTCACCTGAATTTAACAATGAAATTAGATCTTTGATGGATGGTTCTGATGCTTAGAGAAAAAATAAATCTGCTAAAAATTCTAATTAGCTCATTATCTCCATTCATTATGCTAATTGGTATTTACGGCATTGGATTTATTTTTGGAAAACTTCTGATTAATTACGAAGATTCCAAGGTGGGGAAAAAGTTAATTACCCTACTTTTCTCCGTTCTAGGTTTTATTTTGATAAGATTTTCCTACAGAATACTTGCCGGCGAAACGATCCTTGAGTTCACAGGACTAGTGTTTTCATTTTTAACCCTTGGTCTTGCATCGAGAGTTGGGCTACATAAGCTCAAACTCAAGAAGGCTAAGGGTGAAATTCATTCTAAAAGCAGCGAGTTCTATCTTGGTAGCTCGTCTCCATTGCACAATAAATATAAATATGGATTAGAAAATAAGGTTGTGAAGTCTGCAATTCTTTCTCATCATCAGTTAATCTATGGTGCTAGTGGTTCAGGTAAAACCTTCTCTGCCCTTCAGCCTCAATGCTATTTCGATATTAAATGGGGCAGACGATTATTTGTTATTGATCCAAAAGGAGATTTAGATTTTTCAAACTCCGTATATTCCTATGCGAAACATTTTAATAGAGAAGATGATTTTTTCTTTTTCTCCATCACAAATCCAAAAATTAGTCACTCTTTCAACCCTCTCCTAGGGATAACTAATAATGAAATAAAGGATCTTCTTATTTCATGTACTGAATGGTCTGAGCCCTACTATAAAAAAATGGCTGAAATGTTACTCCTTGATGTTCTTGACGGAATGGAGAAACCCACTCTTTCAAAAATTGAAAAAAGAATACCTGACGAGAAAGAGTTCATGGGGCTTAAAGCAGATCTGAAAATTATGTGTAGATCTGACTTTGGAAAATTAATTGATAACGAAGATGCCCCTAGCCTAGAAGATCTTCACGAAAGTAATAAAATATGCTTTTTCTCGCTTAACACACAGGCCTACCCTGAAGCATCTAAGCAATTAGGTAGAATAATTCTTGGATCTCTCATGGCCTTATCAAATAAGATCCAATCAACAATTCCAAAAAACGAGAGAAAAGAAACCACAATAATTGTTGATGAGTTTGGTTCGTTCATTACTGAAACATTCATCAATTTTTTGAATAAAGCGAGGTCTTCAAGGTTTAGATTAATTTTAGCAACCCAAAGCCCAGGGGATGTTGAACTTGAAGGTCAAAAAACGAGAAAACAAATAGCTGACTCTACAACTGTAAAGATGTTCCTTAGAGTTAGCGACCCTGACTCTGCTGAATATTGCTCATCTGTAATTGGAACACACTCAGTCACAAAGAGAACATCAAGGGTGGATGATAGGAACTTTATCTCTGATACTCACACAGGAAGCATCAGAGATGTTCAAGAATTTATCATTCATCCTGACGAGATAAAAAAGTTTACCATTGGTGAAGGTGTTCTATACACCCAAGCCCCCTTTTCTATCTCTAGAGTTAAGTTTGATTTTTCAAATCATTATAAAATTGAGTTTTTTAACTATATGGGAAGCAATATAGCTAAAAAACGCTTGTTGGATTTTCAAGTGGATTCACAAAAAGTAAAAACACTCGAAAATCTGGCTGAACCTATTACTGATATCCAAGATAACATTGCGGAGTTCAGCCTATGATTTTTATAAATACCTCTGCCCCTAAAGGGACATATCATCGCATACGCTCTAGTCACTCAATAAAAAAATCGGTTCCCCCTACGGTCTTCCCCCAATTTTTTTATGGACTGACGTCGAGACTTAATGCTCTTTGCCCTTTTATCAGGGGCAGACGCATTTTTTTTGCGGAAGCAAAACAGAGTTTTTTAAACAGACAATTGCTAACTAAGGAGATTTGAGTGGAAAGAAACGACGAACGAATAAGAAAAGCATTAATAAATTACTGGAAAGAAGAAATTAGAAAAGAGCAGATTTCAGAAGACACAATTTCCATGAACCCTGAATTTTGTATGTATCTAGATGAACTCTACTCAAGTGAACCAATTAATGAGTTCCAATTAAGCACTTACGAGGAAATAACTAATAAATAACAAACAACTTGAGAGGGAAACTCCCTTCCCTCTCCACTAACTTATAGGAGAATACTATGAATCAAATTACATTAATGGGCCATCTTGGAAAAGATGCTTGGATTAACGAAAAAGGCGACAACTTATCTTTTACACTAGCAACAAAAGAGTCATGGAAAGATAAAAATGGTGATTGGCAAAGCCGTACCGACTGGCACTTTTGCAAGCTTTTTAGCAAAAACGACTCCCTCTTAGAAAGATTAAAAAGTGGAAAGAGAGTTTTGATTACTGGAAAGCAAAGAAATAACTTCAACCAAAGTGAAGAAGGAGAAATCCAAAACTTCACTTATGTAGCAATCAATAAAATTCAGATTCTTGATAAAGCTGAGAAGAACAACACTACTTTTACAGCTGACGAGATTCCATTCTAAAGGAGGTACGCAATGAAACTATTATCTATATTTATTTCGGCTATATTTCTGTATTCATGCGCGAATACAAGCACAGTATCTAAAAAGATTTCATACGAACCTAAAATTAATATTAAAAATGGAAAGACTTTTTCAATTATCGTTAATAGCTCTGAGCGCAATACTCCCTATATTTCAGGAGTAATAAGGAATGCTTCTCGCTTTTCAGCTCAAAGCTTTGAAAATCTTTTAACTGAGAACCTGTCCAAAAGATCAGGATTTAAAATTATAGATAGAGCTTCCGCCAGCGAAGCTCTATCTGACCTCATATCAGGGAGAAAACAAAGAAGAGCTACATCTGACTACCTTATTTTTATAAACTACGAAGAAATAAAGGGTGTTGCCCCCTACTCTTCTGATCTTGAAGGCAGAAAATCTAAAGTTTACTTTGCTAAAGCTCGCGTCGCATACAAAATTGTAAACACCAAAAATAGTCAACTAATAGATTCTGGTTCCTTTTTTCAAAGATTCCAAGAACAAATTACTGACTACATCTACGTTAATGGAGAGCAGATTGTTGGGCCAAATACTGACAATGTAGCCATGAAAGTCAGGAGATATCTCGCAAGTGAGTTTAGCGATCTATTTCAACATACAAAGAAGAACTATCTACTAAAGTTCAAAAATGGAAATAAAGATAAATTCTTAAGAGTATCTAGTCTCATAAAAGAAAATAAAGTTGATGACGCCTTAAAACTTCAATCAAAACTTATGAAGAAAGCAGACAACAAAAGTGATAGATCGGATGGGAATTACAACCTAGCCCTCATTTATTTGCTCCTAAAGGATAAGCAAAAAGCTAGAAGTCACGCTGCGCAAGTTACAAACGGCTTTATAGCAAAGGACTTTAACGAAATATCAAACTTGATCCAAGAAATGTGAGTCTATGTTCAAGTTCAAGTGTAGGAAAAATTTTCTTCTTTTTTACTTTACAAGATTTGGAATCATTGTAAAAATTTATAAAGTAGCAATTAAAAAAGGATTTTTATTATGGATAGTTTAAGAAGCGATTACTCAATTTCAGCTAGAGAGCTAGATACACTTCTTAGCGTTACACCGCAAGGAATGCACCATTTAATCAAGTCAATGGACATTCACACAGAGCTTAAAAAGAATAAAAAATACATCCCACCAGCGGAAGTAAGAAGACTTTTTGAGTCCAGAGGTTACAACTACAACAAAGAAGTTATTTCTTTTTCAGTTGTTAAAGGTGGTGTTGGGAAGACTTCCCTATCTCACTCTTTTGCAATTCGTGCTTCTCAATACGGAGCGAAGGTTTTAGTTATCGACATTGACCAACAAGCTAACTTAACACAGGCTTTTGGAATTGATGAGGACGACCTACCTACAATCTTTGAAGTTATCCAAAATAATATTTCACTTGAAGATTCTATTCTTAATATAACTAGTAATCTACACCTTATCCCAAGCTCAATGAATATGAGCTTTCTTGATAGATTTATCCAGCTCAACCAAGAAAACATCGCAACAGTTTTAAAAGATAGAACTGATAAAGCTTTAAATGAGCTTGGATATGACTATGTTATTTTTGATTGCCCTCCAGCAATTTCATCTGTTACAGCCGCTGCCACAATGGCTTCTGACAGAATCATCATGCCTGTAACCCCTATGAAGTTTTCGCTTCAAGGCTTAAAGGCAAGTTTTGAAGAGCTGGAAAACCTTGAAAAGAAATTTAAGAAGAAAGACTTACATAAAAACACTATTTTTAATCGTTTTGATGCAAGAAAAACCTCTTCTAATGAGTATCTTAAAGGATTGGCAGGAGATTCTTCATATAATCAATTTATGATGAACTGCTTTATTAGAGAAAATTCTGAACTTGAAAATTGTATTAACCAAAAACATTCAGTTTTTGATTACAACAAGAAAAACAATGCCCGTGAAGATCTTGATTTATTCACAAGAGACGTAATGGGACTTAATGAGAGCGTATTTAAACAATAAACACACAACAATTAAGAGATTGAATTATGCCAGAATTAAATTTAGAAGCATTAAAAAATAAAAAAAGAACCACAGATAAGTATAGGCCATACGACATCCCTACTCCTTCAAAAAAGACTGAAGACAAAGCTCCAGTCGAGGAAACAAAAACTGAAACTAAGCCTATCGAAGTGAAAAAAGAACAGGTTGCAAGCGTTAAAGAAATCAAAGCTGAAACCACAGTAGAAAATAACAAAGAAGAAGTTAAAACTGCTGAAACCAAGACTGAAAACACCTCTGCAGCAACAGTTAAAAATGAAACTGCAACTGAATCAGAGATTGCATTAAAGAAAAAAATAAAAGAGCTTGAAGAAAAACTAAACAAAAACTCTGGCAAAGATGAATCTATCCCCTCTCTTGAGCCAACCGATTCTGGCTATACAACTTTTAACTACAACAAAAAAGAAATCGACAATGAGGTTTTTTATAAAATACTTAAAACTACCTCAAATTGGATTGAACCAGAAAGAAAGCTATTCTTATACATCTTAGAAATGACCAATTATGGTAAAACTAATGATGTTCAATTGGGCCGTAGAAACATTGAAAACAATGCCATTCATGGAAGTCATTTCACAAGCGTTAGAGAAAGCCTTGTTGAAAAAGGTGTTCTTTCATACAGAAGCGGTTACATTGGAACTACTAAAAAGAAAGCTGTATTTTACTCAATTATTCTCCGAAACTTTTTTAATTAAACAAAACAACCGGAATACTTGACCAAACCGCACAAATTTTTTATTTGCCCTATAAGCCATTTTTCACCCTATCCATGATAACACTTCAACACTCTCGCTAACGCTACGCTCTGTTCAATTATGAAACTCTCAGAGCCATATTTTTACCATGCGGCCAAACTGCTTAGAAAATATTCTCTAAAAACAAGTCCTAGTCACTTATGTTTCTCAGTACATAAAACCTAGGTACTTAACTTTATCAGTGCACAGATATGTACTTCACTTTCGCAGTACCTTGCACCCACAAACTTAAAAACATCTGTACATAAAAACTGGTCACTTCAAATCATCAGTACGCAATAACTAGCAACTTAAAAACCACAGTCACTAGCCCACAACCACTTAACAACCACAGGCACTAACTCTCTCACACTGATAAAGACTAGCTACTAAGGAACATCAACTTGCAAAACTCAGTTACTACAGCCCACTTACCGCAAATCACAAGTCACTTAAATATATAAGTGACTTCATATTCACAGTTTACACATCACAGTACCTAGGGCCTAAACACTGTTATAAACTAGTTACTAAAGCACAGTCACTAAAGATACGAGTAACTCAGCTATTAGAACTTCTACTTTGAAGTGACTAAGCCTTAAGAACTGTTAAGTAAAAGTTGCTAGGAGATAGTCACTGGGTTTTCTCAGTCGCGAATACCTAGGTACAGAAAAATTACAGTAACTGTAGAAAAGTAACTGCACAATTTAACGTAATAGGGTCTAGTAACTAATATATTCAGGTATTAAATCTGAAGGCACTGACATATTGCGGCCTATAAAAAACGGGGCCGTCAAGTATTAGAAAATCTGTTTTCATATTATTAGGTGAAATATGAAAGCATTAAATTTACAAAAAGTTCAAAATGATTTTTTCGTGCCGCTATGTAATTTGTTTTACGATGAAGCACTTAAAGAACTTAAACCTTCAGAGTTTAGAACTTATATTACCATAGTTTATGTTATTAAGGCCATTGGGCCCAACACAAAGACTTATTTTTCCAGCAAGAAAGATCTTCTTAAATGTATATCTGAATTAATTAATGTTTCTGAAAAAACATTTTTAAAACATTTAAAAACCTTTGAGAGTAGGGGATTACTGAAAATTGAAGGAAAGGCTATAGATCTTGGGTTTGATATTTCCGATTCAAAGAGCGGAGGCTATACACCAATTAATATTTTAGACTTAGAATATTTAATCTTAAATCTTGATAATAACGAATTAAAACTATATCTAACTATTCACAGGCTAACTAAAGGCTTTAACAAAAAGTCTTCAAAGTTAACTTATGCTCAGTTAAAAAAATGGTCTGGTATTAAAAATAAAGCGATTTTTATTGATACTAGAAATTCTTTAAGAGACAAAAATATTATAATTGCACTACATGACCTAGAATCTAATACATATCAGTATAAATTAAAGGAATTTTCTAACGGCTTTATTTTTTCAACGGAAGATAAGCAACCGCATCAAGAAGAAAAGAAACCCTTAAACGAGGGGAAAACTGAAGAAAAAGAACCCTATATAAATAAATATATTCCTAAAGAAAAAAAATATTTAAAAAAATCTTTTAACAATTCACAAAACTTTGAAAATCAAAAAAAATTATACCTCAAGCAGAATAGAAAAAAGATTTTTAAATTTTTAAATGAAAATATTAAAACTAAGTACCTAGATGAAAATGAACAGAATGATTTACTTGAAAAACTAATATCTGAAGTACAGGTACATGGAGGCTTTAAAGGAGAACAAATTAAAACAACCCCTGATTTTTATTTATCACAAGATCATCCTCAATTTGGAAGAACGATTGATAAAATAATTGAGAGATATTTTTATCGCTTTGAAGAAGAGCGAAGGGCCAATGAAGGAAGAGAATTATTTTTAAATTTATTTAAAAGGTTTTACCCAGAGGTAATTGGTAGTGTAGAGGACTACGCTACAAATGATATCTCTAAGCATAAACTAGATAAGTTAATTATATCAGCTCCTGGAGTTGGGTATTGGTCAAATGATTTTATTTTTAGAGAAGAACACGTTGAAAACCCTGAGTTCTCAAAAGATAAACAATTAGAAGCTCAAGAATATATGAATAAATTGATTCAAGAGAGGGTAGGGGATAGAGAGATATCTTTTGAAGAAAGGATTGAACTCGTAAATGAATTGATTCCTATTGTAGATAAAGTTTACCCTGTAGAATCTGAATATATTTACTCAAAAAGGAGACTAGGTTTTAAGGAGTTTTGTTTTGAATATAAAGAAAGATTGTTAAACCTTGAAAAGTCTTCTTAAGGTCTTTCTTAGTTTAAATTTTGACGTATTTTGAAGATGCTTTCTTTTTTGTTTACGTCTTCTTTTTTTTAAATTTCGTTTCTTACCCATGTTTCAATACTAAACAATTCCTCTATAAGGAGTCTAAGAAATCTTTAACTTTTTTATACCCAAATGCTTCTGAGATTGAGACGAGGGTGAGTATCTTTGGATTGGATCTACCGGCCATTATCTCTCTTAGAGCTGATCTCGCTATGCCTGTCTCCCATGACAACCACTCTATAGGTCTCGCTTCATCAAATTTATTTGCTAAATCTTCAGAAATCTTAAGCCCAAGCTTTTTCAGGAACTGTTTTTCCTCTTTTGTTCTTGAAACTTTTGGTCTTTTTGAAGTTTTTTTCATAAAAGAATGTTAATTTTTTTGATATGTTATTACTGGCTGTTTGCAGGACTTCTTAACAGGTGAGTGGGAAAGATGAGTGAATTTTCTTTAAAGTTTTTGTGCGACGCATTGGAATTGATGGGCTTAGATAATAAGTCATTTAAAAAAGCTACAGGGATTGAAACAGACCCTGATAAATTAACAATGCAGAACCTATCTGTCGTTGAGTTTATGAGTTTAATGGATAAGCTTTATCTTAGTGAGATAGATTTTAGAGGGGAGTATTCTAGAGATATTCATAAAAGAGTTCTATCTTATCATATTCTTAAAGGGGAATATCCATATAGAGTCACTAAGGAGTTAAAGGCCGCTGTAAAGTTAAGGGTGAGAGAAGAGGATCAAAACCTTTGTGGGAGACTGAAATTTCAAAATAAATTAAATAGAGCACTAGGTACATCAATTAAACTTCCAGCTAGTGATGAGATCTTTCCCTTTTGGCTACTAAAGAAGATATGAATGACCGCCCCATTTATGCCTGGGACTGGTTACCCTAAATGGTTCAGTCCGATAAGGACTTAGAA
>CATLVA010000006.1 GCA_950060715.1 uncultured Oligoflexia bacterium
TTTAACAGGTACTCCTATAACAGGCAAATAACTAAAGGCCGCTAACATTCCCGGCAGATGTGCTGCTCCACCAGCACCAGCGATGATACAGTCAAACTCATTTTTTTCACAATACTGAGTGAAGGCCTGTAATTCGTCTGCCATACGATGTGCTGAAACAACATTTTTCTCAAAGCTTACCTCAAACTGCTGCAAGACTTCTTGAGCACCTTTCATCACTTCCCAATCGCTAGAACTCCCCATGACGATCATCACTTTCATAAACGATATTCCTTCTCCACCCATTTAGCTGACTCCGAGGTAGTATTTTGATTATCAAAGAAAGTTATATGACCTAGTTTTCGACCAGGACGACTTTCTTTTTTGCCATACATATGGATTTTATAAGGGCATAACTCTTCTTTATAGGGAAAGCTTAGCTGATAAGCTCCATTGTCCCTACCTATAATATTCAACATTGTTAAATTTAAATAGCGTCGTGTTGGCATATAAAGCTCGCTATCAACAATCGCGTTTATAAACATGTCAAACTGGGAGTATGAATACCCTTCAATACTGAAATGAAATGAATTATGAACTCTAGGAGCTGCTTCGTTAAAAAGTATACGCCCATCCAAAGTTTCGAAAAACTCAAATGCATAGACCCCAGGACCAGAGAGTGCATCACTAATTTTTTGTACTCTCTCTTTAATCGCTGACTTTACAAGTGAAGAGACTCTTTCTCCATCTTCAACGAATAAACATTTTTGATCTTGTTGCACTGTCAAACAAGGATCAAAAATAAATTCATCTTGAAGGCCTTTCACTAATAAACAGGCATACTCATTTTTTAGATCTAACTTTTCCTCCAGAAAAGCATCTGAAAAACGTTGATCCAGCCTAAGGCCATCTAATTCTTCCTTGGAATGCACAATCTTATTACCGTAACCATCATAGCCACCATGGGACATTTTTAAGACCAAAGGATATTGCAAGCTTACATTAACGGAAGTATTGAAAGTTTTCGCGTAATCTATTCCAAGCGTATCCATCAAAGTTTTTTGATTTTTTTTCGTATATAGTTTTTTATAATCAGCTAACTCTGGATAAACTTTTGTCCCTGTCTCTTTTTGTAGCTCAACAAGAAGGTCCACATCAAAAAACTCACTTTCCAAACAAACAAGATCAACACTCTGAAAAAAGTTTTTTAAATTTATTTTGTCGTCACGCTCACCGACAAAAAGATCCTGACACAAGCTGACTATAGGATCATCGATTGAATCACAATAAGCGGATATTTCAAAATCCCGTTTAACTGCTGACGAAGCAATTAGGCTAGCTAACTGGCCGCCCCCCAAAAGTCCTAGGCGCTTTTTCATATTTTAAATATAGACAGCATAAAATTAGAGGTCAATTTTTTATTAGAAAAACTTAAAAAAATAATAAGTTTAACTAATATTTAACTTTACAGTTTGGTCACTTAATAATTATGCTTTTGATAAATCAATTTAGGGTCTCTTATGTGTGGAATTATTGGCATAACCGGAACCCCCTACGCTGCAATGGAATGCTACTTAGGTCTAATGATGCTTCAGCATAGAGGACAGGACTCTGCAGGCATAATTTCCTTTGACTCAAAAAATAACACCTTTCATTCCGATAAAAATATGGGCCATGTAAAAGAGGCCATCGATGAGTCTAGACTCCATGAGCTTACGGGTAATTCTGCGATAGCCCATAATCGATATTCTACAATCGGTTCTAAAAGGAACCAAGAGATTCAACCTATGTGTATGAACTATCCTTATGGGATAGCGATGGCGCATAATGGACAGGTATCTAATTCATTAAAACTAAAAGCACAACTTCACGAAAGGTATAAACGTCTATTACTTAGCCAAAATGATCTTGAGCTCATCATGAATATTTTTGCGGAAGGTCTCCTGAGTAAGAGCATTGAAAATCTCGATAGTGAAAAAATTTTTCAGGCGGCTCAACATGTTTTTGAAACGGTAGAAGGCGGCTACTCTGCTGTTTCTCTAATAGCCAATGAAGGCTTAGTCGCCTTTAAGGATATCCATGGCATCCGCCCTCTTTGCTTCGGAAAAAAAGGCAATGCCTATGCATTTGCCTCTGAGTCAAAAACACTCGAGTACTTAGAATATACTCATATAGAAGAGCTTGCAGCAGGTGAAGTTATTTATATAGATAAGAATAATAAGCTCCACCGTAAAAGACTACATCAGGCCACAGCTAAACCATGCATGTTCGAGTGGATATACTTCGCCAACGCTGATAGCACTTTATGGAATAAAAATGTTTATGCTCTAAGATTAAAACTTGGTGAATTATTAGCAAAACAAATTTCTTCACGTTTTGATTTAGTTGTACCTGTTCCTGATACAGCTCGACCTGCCGCTATAACGATATCCGAGAACCTACAAATTCCTTACAGAGAAGTACTTATTAAGAATAGATACGCTCAAAGAACCTTTATCCTTAACAATCAAAAGGATAGAGAGAAGGCTGTTCGCCTAAAGCTAAATGTTGTACGTGAATTAGTGAAGGATAAGGATATACTATTAGTCGATGATAGTATTGTGAGAGGCACGACTGCCAAACACATCATTAAACTATTAAAAGATAAAGGTGCAAAATCAGTTTCGATTGCGAGCACATGCCCTGAGCTTAGACACCCCTGTTTTTACGGGATCGATTTTCCTGACGAAAAAGATTTGATCTCTTCGATGCACGATCCTAAACAAATTGCCAAAATCACTGGCGCTAAAGAAGTAATTTTTTTAAGCCAAGACAATTTAAAAAAAGCATTTAAATCACAAGGTACCTGCATGGCATGTATTGATGGCCAGTACCCTGTGAAAGTCGAAAGTGAACAATTTATTGAAACAAGGATAAAAGATCATGATAGTTTATCGCGGATCAACTAAAGAGATTAGAAAGAAAAAAGAGAATTTAATTTTTAAATTCACTGATGATTATTCAATATACGATTATGGAAAAATGCCTAATTCAATCCCTAACAAAGGCAAATACCTAGCGAAGATGGCCACAAACTGGTTTCAAATCCTAGAAAACCCAGATAGCTTTAAAGATTTAAAAACACCTCCCTTTTGTCTTGAAACGCTAGATACAAATCTATTGTCTGAACTAGTTTTTAATGGTGCGAAAACTCATTTTGTTGCCCCAATATCAAAGAGGGAGATAGAGGTTCAAGCCTTCAAAGTGGCTCAAGCTGAGCGAATAGATGGAAGTTTCGACTATAGTTTTTTTGAAACAAAACCTGAAAACACAACGATTCCCCTTGAATGTATTTTTCGATTCGGAGCTCCACTGGGCTCGAGCTTACTGGATCATGATTCAAATTTATTACCAAATACCTATTTTGAAGAAATACAAGTTGAATTTAGTACCAAGCTTGAACCTAAGGACAGGAAACTAAGTTTAGAAGAAGCCATCACCATCGCTGGCCTAAGCTCAAAAGAGATTAATCAGCTTATTTCATTAGTTAAGATTTACGCCTCCTTACTTTGGAAAACATTTAATAGTAAAGGTCTTGAGCTATGGGATGGTAAATTTGAATTTGCATTTGGTAAGAAAAACCTAAAGAGCGAAAGAGAAATCGTTTTAATTGACTCAATTGGACCTGATGAATTGAGGCTCACCTATAAAAACCTACCTTTATCAAAAGAATTTCTCCGTCAGCTATACCGAGACACGAAATGGTACAGGTCATGGACAAGCGGAGAAAGAAAGACACCAAAGAAGCTCTCTCATAAAAAAATTTCTGCAGCAAAGGAGATTTATAAACAACTGAGTTTAATATTTGAAACCGACAGTTTTAGCTTGCCTAAAAAAACTGAAAAATTGATAAAAGACTATAATCAACATGTTGTCGTTTTGGGTAAAGGAGCAAGAGAACATGCCCTAGCGAGATCACTTGCTGCATCTCCTAAAGTGAAACAAGTAACTGTCATTCCAGGAAATCCAGGAATGCGTGAACATAAAATCTATCCCCAAGAAGTCCAGCCACAAAATTGGATCGAGTTTTGTAAATATTCTGAGGTCAGCTATGTCGTTATCGGACCAGAAGACCTAATAACAGAGGGATGGGCTGATAAATTTCAGTCTCATAATATACCCTGTTTAGCACCTACCCAAAAAGCAAGTTTATTGGAAAGTTCAAAAGCCTATTCAAAAACATTCATGCGTAAGTACAAAATCCCTACTGCCGATTTTAAAGTTTTTGAAGATCAAGAAAATGCATATAAATATATTCAAGACTCTAACAATGAAAAATTTGTCATCAAAAAATCTGGGCTAGCCGCAGGAAAAGGTGTTTTTATTTGCGAAGACAAGTCCACCGCTCTCGATGCAATCACTCAAATTCAGGATGACAAAATCATTGTAGAAGAATTACTTGAAGGGCCTGAGGTGTCTTATTTTGTCCTTTGTAATAAGGAAAACTTCACTACATTAGGAACCGCCTGTGATTATAAACGACTTCTTGATGGCAATAAGGGACCTAATACGGGAGGTATGGGATGCTATTCTCCTGCTCGCTGGCTATCCAAAAAAGACATCAAGAAAATTGAAGACAAAATTATTGCTCCCACTCTTAAAGGTATGGTCAAAGAAAAAAGGGCGTTCTCTGGAGTTTTATTTGTTGGATTAATGAAAACGAAATCAGGCTTTAAAGTCTTGGAATATAATGTGAGGTTTGGAGATCCTGAGACACAAACGATTCTCCCAACTCTAAAAGAAAGCATCCATGAAGTATGTGTAGCTGCCATTAATAACACTTTTAAAAAAATAAAAATCAAGAAATCGAAATACAATAGTGTTCATCTCGTAAAAGCTTCGAAAGACTATCCTTTCTCAGTTACCACTCCCACCAAAATTGAAAACAATTTCATCAGCAATAGTAAGGCTCAACTCTTTTTTGCCGGTGTAAAAAAGGAAGACAATCAACTTTTATCTTCAGGTGGTAGGATCTTAGGAATTACTTGTTTGGATGAAAACCAAGGTCAGGCCAGATTAAAACTCTACCAAAAAGCACTTGAAATTAAGTTCCAAGGTGAACAATATAGACAGGACATTGGGCTATGATTAAAGCTGCCCTCTTAGCTTCCGGCCAAGGATCAAATGCAAAGGCTCTTCTAAAAAAAGAGACCACTCTTGATGATGTTTCCATAGAGTTAGTTATTACAGATAACCCTCATGCTGGAGTTATAGACATCGCAGATAATTTTAACAAGCCATGTTTTATATTTCCAAAAGGTAAAAGTAGTAAGAATCAACATGAGACCTTAATTTTAGAAACTTTGCATGATTTCGAAGTAGATTGGGTTTTACTTGCAGGCTATATGAGGCTTTTATCAGAGGACTTTATTAAGAGCTTTTATTGTCCTGATTTGAAACAAAGTAAAATTCTCAATATCCACCCTTCTCTTCTTCCTCTGCACCCAGGGCTAAATGCTTATGAAAAAACGTTCAAGCATACCCCTAGGCAAGCGGGAGTGACTATTCATTACGTCGACTCTGGCATGGATACGGGAAAAATTCTTATACAAGAAAAATTTGAATCGTTGAGTGAAAATTTTGAAGAATTCAAACAAGAAGGACTCAAATTAGAACATCGATTGTACACAAAAGTACTGAGCCAATTAAGCAATATAGCAAAGGAAGGGCATATATGAGGATTGACGTTTTAAACACAGAACTCAACACCGGTGCAAGCTACTGGATTGAAGGTGACGACTTAACTGATAACGAAATATCTATTATTAAAGGTGTCCTAAGAGATCCAATCGACCAAGCGATTTTATATGAAGAAGCTAGACCTAATTTTCACCAATTGCTTGAAGTTAGCTTTAGACCCGGAGTAACTGATAACGCCGCAATTGCACTTAGAACTGTTTTGTCTGATTTAATACCGAACAAAACGATCGAACTAGCAACTGGACGAATTTTTCTATTTAATCAAAATGAGAAAGTAGATATTGATCAACTTCACAACCCTTTAATTGAGAGGGCAAACCTTTTCCAATTTCACCAAGCGAGTGATTATATCCCTTCCCCACCATTCCCTAAAGTTGAACTCCCCCTAAGAGAGATAAACTACTTTAATTTTGATATTCTTACGCTTAAAGAACTAGAAGAGCTTTCGCTTAAAAATGTCTGGGCATTTTCAACAAGTGAGTTACAACACCTCAAAGAATACTTTACCTCTCAAGAAGTAAAAAATGAGCGGAACAAGAAAGGCTTATCCTCGAACATTTCAGATATAGAAGTAGAAATCCTTGCTCAGACATGGTCTGAACATTGTAAGCACAAAATTTTTGGAGCTGAAATCAATTATACCGAGTCTGAACAGATGACAGGAAAAAAGCTTGGAAACTTTCAAGTTAATAGCGTTTTTAAAACACACATCAGAGATATAACCAATACGATAAAAAAAGATTGGCTCATCTCTGTATTTGAAGACAACGCTGGTATTGTGCGGTTTGGACAAAATAACGACTACTGTCTAAAAGTGGAGACTCATAATTCTCCGTCAGCCCTTGATCCTTATGGAGGCGCTCTTACTGGAATCCTTGGAGTAAACAGAGATATATTAGGGTGTGGTATAGGTGCAGAACCGATAGCAAATATGAATGCGCTCTGTTTTGGTTCTCAAAAGTACACATCGGATATTGTGGATCAACTGCCTAAAAAACTCAAATCGCCACAAACGATTCTTAATGGAGTCCATAAGGGAATTGAAGATGGTGGCAATAAGAGTGGCATCCCTACGATCAATGGCGCTATGAGCTTTCATGATAATTTTGCGGGAAAACCCCTAGTATATTGTGGAACGGTTGGTATTATCCCTCAAAAAATAAACGGTCATGATAGCTACCTAAAGAGGCACATACCTGGAGACATCATCGTTATTTGTGGAGGCAGTGTTGGAGCTGATGGTATTCATGGTGCTACATTTAGCTCGATGGAATTGGATGATAACTCTCCAGCAACAGCGGTTCAAATTGGAGACCCTCTTACCCAGAGAAGGCTAACGGATTTTCTCATTGAGGCTAGGGACGCTGGACTGTATCGGGGTATTACTGATAATGGAGCAGGAGGACTTTCTAGCTCTATCGGTGAAATGGCCCAAAAAACAAATGGCGCGGTCATCAACCTAGAGAGTATTCCGCTTAAATATCCTGGGCTTTCTCCTTTTGAAATTATTATAAGCGAGAGTCAAGAAAGAATGAGCTTCGCTGTTGCACCCGAAAAACTTGAAGAATTTTTAAACTTGGCCACCAAACGAGCTGTGAACCCAGCAGTTATAGGTCACTTTCACGATGAAGGTAGTTTTGATATTAAACTAAATTCAAAACTCGTTGGCTCGCTCAGTTTAGATTATATGCATAACTCCCTTCCCCCAATGAAACTTAAAGCTCACTATCAAGGGCAAAATAATGAAAGCACTTGGTACAAAAAACCGGCTATTCAAAAAAAAGAAAGCTTCGAAAGTATTGTTGAAAAAGTTCTTTCAAATGAAAATATTGCCAGTAAATACCATTTAGTTGAACAATTTGATCATGAAGTTAAAGCCGCTACCATTCAAAAACCATTCACGGCCAAAGAAAAAATTTCTCCAAATGACTGTGGAGTCATCTGGGGTGCTCCTTTTGGAGAGCATAAGGATTTAGGAGTAAGCCTTGCATGTGCCCTACTTCCACATCTTTCTCATGTGGACACCTATTTTATGACCCAAATGGTGATTGACGAAGCCGTAAGAAATTTAATTGTTGCAGGCACTAACCCTGATTATATTGCCCTATGTGATAATTATTGCTGGCCAGACCCTATTGAGTCAGAAAATAATCCTGATGGTGCACATAAGCTGGCCCAACTAGTGCGATCGACAAAAGCACTAGCAGACACTGCTCTTGCTTACCAGACCCCCTTTATCAGCGGAAAAGACTCTATGAAAAACGATTTTGTTGGATTTAGGGATGATGGTGAAAAAATAAAAATAAGTGTGCCCCCAACTCTTCTCATTACGGGAATTGGAAAAGTTAACAATATAAATAAAATACGCTCCAGTGCCTTTCAAAGTAATGGAGATATAATTGTCTATATTGGTCCAATGGATTTTGAGAAAAAATATAAGTCTCATGCATTCGAAACTTCTTATGATTTACCGAAATTTGATTCCGAAAAAAACTGGAAAATTCATCTGGCGATTCATCATTTGCTTGACCATGAATTAATCGAGTCTATTCATGATGTGTCAGAGGGGGGGATTTTCACTTCACTGGTCGAAAGTAGCTTTGCTAATAACCTTAGTTTTTGTCTTAGGGATTTTTTAAATTCTAATGAAGATTTGCATGCCTTTTGCTTTAACGAACTACCAGCAGGCTATACGGTCACTATAAAACCTGAAAATTTTGAGTGCTTTAGATCAGAATTCAAACTTCCCTACCGAAAACTGGGCCTAGTCACTTCAAGTGAGGAAATTATCATCAATGAATACCAATTGAATAAAAATCATATGTATAAAATATGGAGTCAAAATGATTAGAACTTTAGTTTTAACAGGTGAAGGCATAAATTCACACAAAGAAACAGCGAGAGCGTTTCAAAAAGCAGGATCAGAGGTGGACTTCATTTCGATAGAGGAATTTCTTAGACTTAAATCATTTGATCTCTGGGATATAATTGCCTTCCCTGGCGGCTTTAGTTTTGGTGATGAAATAAGATCAGGCAAACTTTTGGCCCAAAAAATTAACCTTCATCAAAAAGAGAATCTAAAAAAGTTTATATCACAAAAGAAACCAATAGTAGGTATTTGCAACGGCTTTCAAACTTTGGTGCAGTTAGGTGTTTTTGAAAAGAAGGAAAGAACAATCACGCTTGCCCAAAACCACCATAACAAATTCATCAATAGATGGACTAAACTTAGAGTAGACAAAGAAAACAAATCTTTCTGGCTTAAAGAAATCGACAACCTACATATGCCTGTTCGTCACAAAGAAGGACGATTAAAAGCGACTAAGAATATAACTGATTTTAAAATAGCTTTCTCATATGATGAAAACATCAACGGTTCATTTCAAAATGTCGCAGGAATCACTAATGAAGAAGGCAATATTTTAGGGTTAATGCCTCATCCTGAGGCAGCTATTGATCCTGAATTATTTATGGACTCACACCATATGGCGATTCAAAACCTAATTCTTTTTAAAAATGCAATTGAATACTCAAAGGGGTTAAGAAATGAAAAGAGCGTTAATTAGTGTTTCAGACAAAACAGGTATTATTGAACTTGCCAAATTTATTCAAAACAAAGGTTATGAAATTATATCGACAGGGGGAACAGGTAAAACCTTAAAAGAAGCCGGAATTCCATTCACCCCAATTCAAGAAATAACAGGTAATCCTGAGTCGTTTGGGGGCAGGATGAAAACGATCAGTTTTGAAATTTCTAGCTCTCTTCTTTATCGTAGAAATAATTCTGATGACGTAAGGGATGCTCAAGAACTAGGTGTAAAGCCTATAGATCTAGTTATATGTAACCTCTACCCTTTTGAAGAAGTTGCAAAAGTAAACGGCTCAATTGAAAGCCTAGTAGATAATATTGATATAGGTGGTCCAACAATGATTAGGGCTGCCGCCAAAAATTATAATAATGTCACTATCCTAACGTCCCCGGCTCAGTATGAATTATATATGAGTAAGTTTGAGTCAATATCGCTAGAAGATCGTTTTCAATTTTCCCTTGCCGCTTTTAAGCTATGTGCTAGTTATGATCAGTTTATTTTTACTCATTTAACGAGAAACTTCACTGATAACTTTCCATCTCCCCTAGCACTTAAATCTGACCATCAACTTAGGTATGGTGAGAACCCACACCAAAAAGCTTGGGTTGCACCAGTAAATAATTCTAATCAGAGACAAAGCCTTGCACAGAGTACTCCCATTCAAGGTAAAGCCTTATCATATAATAATATGCTAGATGCTGATGCTGCTTGGAAATGCACTTCCGATCTTTACCAGGCTCATGATAAGAAAGCCGTTATGACTATTGCAAAGCATGGTAATCCTTGTGGTGTGTCTTTAGGCGCAAAAGGAATCAAGCTTCTTGAGGATGCTTGGAGTTGTGATCCTGTCAGTAGTTTTGGAAGTGTCGTTTGCTATAGTCATGAGTGGGATATAGAAATGACAAACTGGTTAAATGATAAATTCGTCGAAATCATTATCGCTCCTCATTTCACCCCAGAGGCAAAAATTATGTTTCAGGCGAAAAAGAACCTACGCTTAATTGAACTAGCTCCTAAACAGAAGGATATGAAAGAAACCACGGTACGCTCTATCAATGGTGGTCTTCTGATCCAAGATGAAGATGAAAAAATTGATTACGAATTTTGTACTAAAACGAAGAAAGAACTCTCTACTGAGCTTAAAGAGTTAAGGCTTTTTGGAATGATTGTAAATAAGTACATTAAAAGTAATGGCATAACCTTAGTGGGTAAAAATGACCATAATTTCATCTTAGCAGGAGCAGGAATGGGACAGCCCAATCGCCTAGATAGCCTAAAACTTCTAGCCGCTCCTAGGGCCCGTTCACTTGGTCACAACTTGAATCAGCTACTTTTAATTTCAGATGCATTTTTTCCATTTAAAGATTCAATTGAAGTCTGTCAGGAAGTGGGAATAAAAAATATCATTCAACCCGGAGGCAGTATTAGGGATGAAGAAGTTATTACTGCCTGTGATGAATTTGAAATAGCTATGGAATTTAGTTCTGTTAGACATTTTAGGCATTAGGAGAAATTTATGAATTATGAACAAGCAGGGGTAAATATTCAAGCTGGCGATCTATTTGTAAAAGGGATCGGTCAATTAGTTAAGGATACATATAATGAGAACGTAAAAGCCGGTGTCGGTGGCTTTGCGTCTTTATATGATATCGGAAATGATTATCTCGTCGCAGGAACTGACGGCGTGGGGACCAAGCTATTGCTCGCTAAAGAATTAAATCAACACAATACGATTGGACAGGACTTAGTTGCTATGTGTATTAATGATATTCTATGCACAGGTGCCCGCCCACTTTTTTTCCTCGATTATTTGGCCACCGGTAAGTTAACTCCTGAAATACATCATGAAGTCATAGCCGGTATTGCAAGGGCCTGTAAAATTTCAAGTTGTGCTTTGATAGGAGGAGAAACCGCAGAAATGCCTGGTTGCTACGAAAATTCAAACTATGATTTAGCAGGCTTCGCGGTGGGAATGGTTTCTAAAGCAGAGGTTATTAACGGAACTCAAATAGAACCAGGCATGAGCATAGTCGCTATCCCTTCAAATGGTTTTCACAGCAATGGATACTCTTTAGTTCGACAACTTTTAACGGACGAACCAAAAAGTATAAAAGAAGAATGTCTAATCCCTACAAGAATTTACACAGAAGAAGTGAAGATGGCGCTAATGACTAAGAAAGTTTTTGGTATGGCCCACATTACTGGTGGTGGTCTTTCAAATATAAGTCGAATGAATGAAAATTTTCAATATACGATTGATAATCTCCCCTCACTTCCCTCTCATATGAATTATCTGATGAAAAAATCAGGTTTGGAAATAGATGAGCTAGGAAAAACATTTAATATGGGAATTGGGTTTTGCTTTGTCACTTCTGATCCAGAAGAACTGACTAAGTTAATACCAGATGCACAAGTTATTGGAAATGTGAAAACAGGTTTCGGAGTAACTTACTTAGGTAATAAGTTTTAGTTTGAATCCTGGTGGCCATAAGCTAGTATTTCCTTATGGTAACGAATCTTTTTATTGGTGCACATCCAGATGATATAGAAATTGGCTGCGGCGGAACAGTTGCAAAGCTAGTTGAAGAAGGGCAAAAATGTATTTTTGTGATTGCGACAAAAGGTGATCAAGGCTCACTCAAATACTCCACTGAAGAGCTCGCAGAAATCAGAAAAAAAGAAGCTATTGCTTCTGCAGATTTTCTTGGCGCACACGAGATTGAATTTCTTGAACTAGCAGATGGGCTGACGAGATATGAGTTTTCAGACAAAATTAAACTTATAGAAATTATTAGAAGATATAAGCCCTTTACTATTTTCACTCATTCACAGTTTGATAGACACCCAGATCACAAAATTATTCATGAGTTAACTGTAACTTCGATAAAGTCTGCTGCTGGTCCTTGGTTTAAAGAAGCAAAAGGTAAACCCCATCATGTCTCAAATATTCTGGGCTACGAAGTTTGGAACCCGATTAATGAATATCAAACAGCGGTAGATATAACTCAGTATTTAGATAAAAAACTAGCCGCTTTAGCGCTTCACAAGTCACAAACAGAAGATTATCCATACACAAGTGGTGTACAAGGACTCGCCAACTACCGAGGAGCTATGATCAACGGGCATGGTAGTGCTGAAGTTTACGAAGTTTTAAGGCTCAAGACCTACTAACATGCAAAAGATTATCAAACTCGTAAAAGATTTCAGCTTGGAATGTAGAGAGAAGAATCTAGTCATGCTGGCTGCGAGTTCTAGTTTTTTCTTTTTTCTATGCTTAATTCCCCTATCTCTTTTACTCCTTAGTTTTGCTGGTTTTCTTTTTGAGCAAGTTAGCCCATCAAGTTTTCTACAGTATATTGATTCAATCATTCCGGAAAGTATTCTCCCCACTTTCAAAAAGCTTTTTGATCACTCTGACAAAATGATGAAAGCGAACCAAAATTTAAATGGTCTACACTATATCATATTAGGCCTCTCCTCGATCGGTTTCTTTGGCTCAATATGGAGGTCTGTAGATATTATTACAGAAACAAAGTCACACGGAACCATGCTAAGAACCTTAATGAGTTTTCTCGCAATTGCGATTTCTTTTGCATTCATATTATTGCTTTCAGCTATTCCTGTGGCCCTTAGATTTTTACATTTTCTCCTTGAACTCAGTTGGGTGAAAAAGCTTAAACTGCATGTCTTTTTGACTGAAAATTTCCAGCATTATGAATTCTCTGGAGTAAATATCATTAGCGCATTCTCTCTCTTTATTTTCTTTATCTTCTTTTTCAAATTTTTTCTCCGCGCCAAAGCGACTATAAAAGCCACCATAGTTGGAAGTGGAGTTTTCACCCTCTCAGTAGTGGTCGCAAAATTTGTCTTTTTTCAATACTTACTAATCATCAAAGAGAACCTGATTAATAATTACGGACAACTTTACTCAATCATGATTTTTATTTTGTGGGTATTTGCTTTGATTCTTCTTTTCTACATGGCCATCATCTTTACCTATGTTCTCAGCCGTCAACATTTTGAACTATTAGAAGATAATGCCGAATAGCTCGCAACGCAGCAAAATATCGGGTTTTCCTTTTTTTCAAAAATGAGTATAGTAGGAGCATATTATTTTGGAGGAAAAATGGAAGTTGTTAAAAAGACCGGTGAGTACACAGTTTATAAGAAGAAGTCTGGACGTTATGGAGTTCAAGGTTCAAATAAAAAGTGGATCAATGGTGAAGAGAAAATTAAAATTCTTTTAGCTGAAGGTTTAATCAAAACTACTGCACCAAAGCCAGCAGAAGCTCCAGCTGAAGAAGCTGCTGAAGAAACAGTTGAAGCTGCACCAGCAGAATAAACTAAATTTCGTAAGATTTATTTTTTAAATAACACTGAACGAATGCGAGTGTATCTATTTGTGCACTCGCATCTTCATCACAAGTCGCTTTTCTCTCGCCTATTCCAGGCAAACAAACTTGTAATTGAAAACGCCAAAAACTATCTTTACTGTAAAGAGATAGATGGTTAGTCGCAAATTTATCATTATAGAATTCAACCGATTTAATAGAATTATCAATTGTTGCGATATGTTTAACGATCTTACCATTCAAAGGATGATCCCAACCAGGAACATGGATCTGTACTAAAGTTTTATTTTCCGAAGGACTGCCATAAGAAACTATAACAACCGTTATCTGATCATTCAGGGTCTTATACACCCTAGCCGAGCGGCTAATTCTTATAGTTCGCGTTTCTTTGTGAGATTTTAAGACATCAGTTGTGGTGGACATTTGTTTCCCTCATTAAGTTTCTTAATAACATCTTAAGTCATAAACTTAAGTAACGAGGGAGCGTTTTTTAAGACTTGAGTATATTCAATTAGTTAAAAGCTTTTTTAAATTTTTATTATTGATGTTTTCTGCCTGAAATTATGGACAGAATTTAAAATCAAGAGGCCAAATAGCAGATCTTTCAGTCACTGGAGATCAAACCTATTAAAACTACTATCTGGCCGTAGCTAATTTATTTAATTAATTACAGTAAAATTCACCATCACCGATTTCTCCGATAATAGTGTCTTTTAAATCTTTTCTATTTTCAAGAGTTATATCGGCTAAACCTGATTTCATAACTCCATCTGCCCGTCCAAAGTCTTCTGGCATAGCGTCAGTACTTTTAAGGATATTTGCTGTAACTATT
>CATLVA010000007.1 GCA_950060715.1 uncultured Oligoflexia bacterium
ACATTTTTAATATCAGGCTGTGTAAGTAAAAAAGAGTGTGAAGTATAAGAACAATAAATTTATCATTGCGATTATTTTTTGACCAACTTAAAGTTTGCCCAAACACTTGAGCCAGAAAATGAGGATATAAGGAATTATATTAAGCAAAGAGAGAGTATGGATTTGGATGAAGAATTCATTCCGACCTCTCTTAATGACGAAAAAAAGATCAACCCATTTTTTAGAGCACTTCAAGGGGTATTTGATGATCAATTTCCAGAAAAGAGTGAGAGAGATATTTTTAAAGCAATAAGAGCTAAAAGAGATAAATGGTAGGAGGATTTATGGCATTACCAAAAATAGGAAATATGGCCCCGGCTTTTACATTAAAAGATCAAGATGGAAACAAGGTATCTTTGAA
The DNA here is from genome assembly GCA_950060715.1 of uncultured Oligoflexia bacterium. Next base: position 401 of record CATLVA010000007.1, read on the forward strand.
AGACTTCAAAGGTGAAAAGAATGTTGTTCTTTATTTTTACCCGAAAGCGTCCACTCCTGGTTGTACTGTGCAGGCCTGTGGGATTAGGGATTATAAAAAAGAATTTGCTAAGGTTGATACAGTGGTTTTGGGGGTAAGTCCTGATCCGCAGGCCAGGCTTCAAAAATTTATTGAAAAACAGAAATTGAACTTCACTTTATTATCAGATGAAGATCATAAAATTGCCGATAAATATGGATCTTGGGGTCCTAAAAAATTTATGGGTAAAGAATATGATGGTATTTTAAGACAGACCTTTATTATCGGAAAAGATGGTAAATTAAAGGAGATTATGGATAAAGTTAAAACAAAAACTCACCATGATGATGTCCTAAATTATATAAAAGAAAACCTTTAAACCGTTTCTTCTTGCATAATTTCAAAATTAATTGTTTTCCCCATATGCTTGATCGTGCCTTTGAATAGGTCGATCAGGCTAGGGGTGCAATATGTCACAACCTCTCGCCATTGCTGACCTTTTTCAAAAGGTAAAGTTGAGTAAAAGCACAGGTTATCTCTGGATTCTAAGAAAAAATAAAACAAGCTTGTTTCATTCTTATCCATTCTGAAAATCATTTTTAAAAGAGTATCATTCATATGTTGGCTATATCATTGACGAAACATGTGCTCAAGATTTAAAATAGTTAATGTAGTGCATTCTTTGTGCGCAAGATGTCAAGGAGGACAGATGCGAGCCCAAATACTGCTGGTTGCAACGGGGATTATTTTAACAGTTGGTTGTTCTAGTTTAGTTGAATCGACCCGTGAATCTTTGCTTGGTGATTCTAAAAAAAGAACCAGTCCTAAACAAGAAGTGAAATGGGTTAGTAAAGCTCAGTATGAAGATCTAATGGCAAAATACAAAGATCTTTCCCAGAAATATGAAAATTTAAAAGAGAATAAAATGGTGCCAACAGCACCTATGACTCCAGTCGCGGATGAGACAATCGATGTTTTTGCTCAGACCAATAAATTAGCTAATGAACAGGCGGCTAAACCATCTGCATCTACACCTGCAGTCGCCATTGAAGTCAGCCAAATAGACGAAGAAATCGACTATTATAAAAAAGCAAAAATTTTATACACTAATGGCAATGCGGATGAAGCATTGAAATTATTTCAATTTTTAGAGAAAGCTAATAGCAAGCAGATTCAAGTAAGAGCGAAGAAGTACATTGGAGATATTTATCTCTCTAAAAAACAATATGATTTAGCTCTTCAAGTGTACGAGTCAATAATTAGGCAATATTCCTTTTCAGGTAGCGTGTTACCTGCTTTGAGAAATGCAAGTGTTTGTAGTGATGCTCTTGGGTTAGTAGAAAAAAAAGAACAATATCAGTCTATGTTAAGAGACTTCTTTGGAATGCAGGTATAATTGATTTTGAAAAATTATTGGCCAATCCTATTTTTACTAAGTTTACAAGCAACTGCTCAGGATGTTCCCGCAGATTTAGAGCTGGAAGATCCGGAAGATATTCAATTATTACTTGAAGAATTTCCTGATGAAGCAACATCAACTGGCAGTGAAGCTGTGGAGAGTGCACCGGAAGCTCCTGTGACAGATGAAGCTATCAGCGAACTTGATGAATTAGATGAAGGTTCTAATCTTGGACAAGAATTACTAGAGGAAGAATCATTAGTAGATGAAGACCTGAGCGAAGAAATGAAGGAGCTTGGGTTTGGAGAAGATAATAAAACAGTTTCAGAATTAAGCGGTGATGAATTAGATTCTTTAGAAGAGGACTTAGGAAAAGTTGATTTTGCTCTACCTGAGGATAAATCAGATGAATTAGTAGAAGCTGAAAAATTAGAAAACCAAAATTCAGAAGAACCAAAAATTAAAATTGTTGAAGAGGGTGGGGACGGAGCCGACAAAAGAATTATCTTTGAAGTTGGACGTGCCGAAAAAGAATTGATGGAAGTTGCCAAAACTATGCAGGGAAAAATCCCTAATAGCGAATGGAACGAAATCGCTGGTAAATCTACTTCAGGTACCTATAAAGTTATGCCGGGCGATTGGCTATGGAAAATCTCTCAAAATCTATTTGGAACCGGTTTTTATTACGCAAAAATTTGGGCCCTAAATCCATATATTACAAATCCTCATGAAATTGAGCCTGGAATGATTCTCTCTTTTTCCACGGGGAGTGATAATATGGCGCCAACTCTTGATCTAGCAAATCAGCGAAATGCTGTGATCGAGGGAAAAACAAAACTTGGTAAATATGAGCAGTTCGGTGAAGATGCTAAACCACCTTGGATAGATGAGAGGGCAAAGCTTAAAGACTCGGGTATCTACTTTCAATATTCCACTGGTGACACACAAGATGACCTGGATCAAATTGGTGATGAGAACTTGATAAAAGAATATGAAGTTTACGAGCCACCCAAACTCGATTTTGCAATCAATATCCCAGAAAGCGAATACGATGATCAAGGTTTCGATAAGGCTTCTAAAGTAACGTATAACTATAAAGAAGGTTTTCACCTCACAACTTTTATCAGTTCAAATATTGTTCAAGACTTTGGGAAAGTAGAATCAGCAATTACAGAGCAAATTTACTTCACGAGGTACGATAAGATTTATGTTCGTTTTGATGATCAAATTGATATTGTCCCCGGTGATAAATTTTCAATTTATCAGGCAAAAGGTGAGCGAACTCATAAAAACTCAGATCGAAAAGGTTTTGAATACACCATCCTCGGTAGTATTCAAGTCATTCAAAAACAAGAAGATGTTTGGGAATGTGAAATCGTTGAAGCCAGTGAAGGTATTAAAAGAGGTGATCGAGTTACTGTATACACTCCGAAAATTCAGCAGATCACAAAGACTTACAATTCACGAATTATTGAATCGGTACTATTAGGGACTTATAGTGGAAAAAGCTACCCTAACTTTGGCGATGTTGTGTACCTAGATCGTGGTAGAGCTGACGGTGTTGAAGTGGGGAATGTCTTTCAAGTATACGGGTTCAAAGATAGAGGCACTCAAAAATATATTACAGAAAATCCAGCCTATAAAAATGGCGAGGTGACGATACTTAATTTAACTGACAACTTCTCAACCGGAATAGTCACTTCAGCTTATCGAGATTTCAATATCGGCGATATTGCTGTGACAAAAACCAAAGAGGAAGCAGCAAGAGTTACAAAGTTTAAAAATAAAATTCTCGATGGAAAGGCAGATAGACTTGGAGACAAAGCTGTCGATGAACTCGATGTTGAGTTGAATCTTGATGACCTTAACGACTCACTTTTAGATAAAGCCGATAAAATTCAATTTACGGAAGATGAGCTTGCTGAACTAGAAAGGCAAGAACGAGAGAAGTCTATTATCACTGATAATGAGAGAGACTTGAGGTCTCTGGAACGACTAGAAGGTGAGCTTGAAGCGGCGGAAAAAATGCTGACAGAGGCAAGGCTTGATGAAGATAAACTGCTTGAAGGTCAAAACCTCAACGAAGTTGAAAAGAAGTTTGGTACAGATGAACAAGAATCACTTGATGAACTCGAAGAAAACTTTGGGCAAAGATTTCTTGATGAAGATCTTAACGATAAAGAAAATCCATACGGTCTGACAGAGTTTGATATTGAGGAAGTAGACGAGCTTTTAAATACAGACGAAGCTGTTCAAGAACAATAATGAATATAAAAAAAGATCAGCTTCTTATTTCATTAAAAGGTTTTGCAATGGGGATGGCCGATATCGTCCCTGGTGTATCTGGTGGAACAGTCGCTCTGATTACCGGAATTTACAATGAGCTTATCAAAACAATCAGCTCATTTAATAAGGATGCTGTTACACTGCTTTTAAAATTCCAAATCAGAGATTTTCTCAAACATATGAATGCACCGTTTATAGTCCCACTCTTTATTGGGATTATTCTGGCGATTCTATCAATGTCTAGGCTTATGCATTTTTTGATGAGTGAATACGCGGTCTATACTTGGTCTTTATTTTTTGGATTAATAATTGCTTCTATCTTTTTTGTGGCACGCCTAATCCCGAATTTCAAATCTCCAGCAAATTTTGTATCAATGCTGGCCGGAGTTGGAGTGGGCTATGCTGTCGTTTCTCTAATCCCTGTTCACACCCCAGACACTCCTTGGATGTTTTTCCTATCTGGCGCAATTGCAATATGTGCCATGATTTTGCCCGGGATTTCAGGTTCTTTTATTCTACTTATTTTGGGTAAATACCTAACAGTTACATCAGCCCTGAAGAATCCTTTTGCTGATGAAAACCTTTTAATGATCGCTGTCTTTTGCCTCGGTTGTTTTATAGGACTTATCAGTTTTTCTAAGTTTCTTAATTATGTATTAGAAAATTTTTATGGAAAGACAATGTCTCTTCTTACAGGCTTTATGATTGGGTCTCTTAAAAAAATCTGGCCATGGAGAGAGGTAATAGAGCAAAAAATTATAAGAGGGAAGACTCACGTTCTACGCGACCAACTCATTCTGCCAGCTGAAGCAAATCTTGAGCTTTTCTTAGCTGTCGCTTGTATGATCATAGGTGCAATTCTTATTTTATCTCTTGAAAGAGCAGGTTCCAAAAACTAAGGTTTATCTAGATAAAGCTTTGCAATTTCTTGCTCACTAAATGCTTTTTTTCTAACCACGACATGCGCTAATTTACCTTTCAAGTTCTGAGATGATCCGTCTTCTTCTCCACCTAAACTTGCCAGTATTGACGGCGTATCAGGTGTTTTTCTATTTTTGAATTGAAACTTTTTATCTTCATTCTCAATTCGCTTCCCATTCACAAAAATTTCAATTCGACTTTCATCATAATGAATAATTGCTGCCACATGATTCCACTTCCCTGGAATTATATGTCCTGCATCTTTAGAACTCATATATATTTCAGGAGGGATTTCATCATAGCTTCTGCCATAAACAGTAACTCTTCCATCCCAATTAATCTTCAAGCAGGCCCTCGAAGCTGTAACGCTATCTTTATTGTGATTTCCAATGGCAATTAAATCTGCATCAATCTTTTCCTCAGGTTTAACCCATACCGCCATAGTCAGTTTTTCTGTATTCTGAGCTAAATCCTTCGCTATCGGAATTTGTCCTCCCACCTTTCCCGTGAACTCTAAAGGTGCTTTTTGAATATAGCTACATCCAGCAATTAAAAAACAGACAACAAACAAATTCAATTTTCTCATAGCTCTACAATAGCATATTTAAAAAATTTAGGTTAAAGTATTTACTTAATAAGCGCGGTGTTAGCTCAGCTGGATAGAGTAGTTGGCTTCGAACCAATTGGTCGGGAGTTCGAATCTCTCACGCCGCGCCATCTTTATGAAATTACCCTGTCATTGTCGTCTTCACTTCGTCTCAGTTTCGGTCACGTACTTCTGTGTACGCTCCCTCAACTTCGCTTGCTTATCCTAAAGCCCAGGCTAATTTGATAAAGATGGTATTTGAAAAGAAGTGATGTGATATGTTGAGATTCGAAGGGGAGCGAGAGCGCGCGAAAGCGAAAAGCGAACAGGAGGTGAGCGGCAGCTCGAGCGAGGGAAGGCTACGTTAGTGAGCAGGAGCGAACGGTTAGTAGCCGAATCTCTCACGCCGCGCCATCTTTATGAAATTACCCTGTCATTGTCGTCTTCACTTCGCTTGCTCATCCTAAAGCCCAGGCCAAGTTGAAAAGAATAAGGCTTATCTAGCGTATTACTTTTCCCCAGAAAGCTCTTGTTTGTACTCCTGGTGAATATAAAAAGTCTTTTCTTAAATGACGCAAATTAAGAGGGACTTGATTATAATGAAATTTAGAAATCTCTCCTTCGGCCCTGAAGATTTCCCAAGGTTTATGTTCAACTTCCCAGAGCATTGTTTTTCCTTTTTGCGCATTAAAAAAATAGTATCTTTCAGCGATCCAATATTCAAAACTACCTAATTCGCAGGAAACCTTTTGAATAGGGTCATAGCGAAGCTCACAATCGAGTTTAAATTCTTCTCTTTGGAGATGTATTTTTCTATTATGATTTGCGTCCTGATAAGTAATATAAGAGTCAATATAAGGGATTTCGCAAAATGAGCGAAAGAGTTTATTAAACAAATGATGAGTTGAATCTAAGCTTAAAAATAAGACTCCAGCTTTATCTTGATACTTTACATAGGTTCTAAGGTTTACTTCCGGAAATGTCTTGAAACCAAAAGTACTCATAAACCTGAGGTGGGTATTCTTCATATAGAAAGGAATCAGACTAACATAGTTTTGCCCTTCATATTGGTCTAGCTCTATGCCTTTGGGAAGAAGGGGAAGCAAGTGTAATCTATCAACTTTAAAATTGAGAAAATATGCTTCGCTCCATTCTTGAGACATGATCCAGTTCATAGAAGTCAAATCCAGATATTGCTATAAAAGGTCTTTCGCAATGAAGCCCTTATATTGTTCCCGCACTAGTAAACCCAGCTCTCTATATCGCTTTGCATATTCTCTAAATGTTTCAATTACTTCTTTCTTTTGCGCAAAGTTTGGGTCATTGATATTATTTTTTAAGACCTGAATTAGAGCATCTGTATCTCGGATGAGTTCATCGTTTAATGGTGTAATTCTTGTGGAAACAGCATTTAAAGTTTGTTGATGTTTAATTATATTTTCTGAAATTGCTTGGTAGTAAACACTGGCAAGCTCCGCTTCTTGACTTAGATACTTTTGTATTAGCTCTTGTGCTGCTTTTTGATCTTTTACCTTATTGGTTAAAATCAGTTCGTTGTGAAAGTCTAGGTAAAGCTTTTCTCTGATTTTAAGAATTTCCTGTACTTCTTTTTTCATCTCTTGGTTCATGAAAACATGCATAATACGCCCACCAGCCTCATCTTTGACAGTGACAAAATGTACTTCCTCTAATGATGCTGCAGGAGTCCTGTCCATCTTAACAAAGTCTATTTTAACTTTGGTAACATCATGTAAATCTGATTTTAAAAGCTTAATAAATAAATCAGTTAGTTCAGTCGTTTGCTTAGTAATTATGGTTGTAAGATTAAGGTATTGATTTATGCCAAGAATATCGTTTATGACATCATCGAAATGGTAGCTTTTAATATCTGCGATTCTAGTCGAAGCCCATTGAGGATTGTTCACAAAATTATAGAGCTCCTCTGCACTCATGTATTGCGAGTAATTGTCCTGATTTCCCGCTGTCAGCGGAAGGCCATTTGTACTGGTATAGTCAGCGTGGTAAATGGAGTCTTTGCCCTGTGCCCTCATTTTTGCAAAGCCTCCATGTTTAAATTCGTGCTTTCCAACCATTGTCAATATTCCATCAAGTGCAAGATTTCGTATTCCTCTTATTCCCAGGTCGATCCGGCCCAAGGTAGCAATGGAGAAGCCAGCAGAGCCATTTTTCATGTTTTGATAAAAATCAAATGTCACTTGGGTTGTTCCCATTCTGCTCATATATCGACTTAAAAGCTTAGCTGAGTCAGAGGTCGAGTTTTCCATATCAAACACAAGATATTTAACTTGAGTTTGGTTGTTGATCTTACGAAATTTGGTTATTGTTTTAAAGCCTGTGTTTTGCAGGATCTCTTTGGACTCATTAATAATAAAATTTATTTCAAGTCTGTGACTTGCAACTATTTCGGCATAGGCTGCTTGTACTAATTCAGTCAGTTCTTCTTTTGATAATTTTTGAACACTTGCAAGGACAGTAAGGTAGTTTTTCTGAGCTTCGAATAGTGCAGAAATTAGCTCGTATTGCTGTTCTATTAAGTTGAGCTTTTCCCGGTGTGTTTCTGCTGATTTGATTTGCTTTTTGAGCGCCTGAAATGTCTTGCGATTTAGCTCGCGTAAAGACTTATATTCTTTTTTATTATAATGTCTAATAAATTCATACTGGCAGGAATCGGCGTGCGCTGTGTAAGTAAAAAAGAGTGTGAAGTATAAGAACAATAAATTTATCATTGTCTCTCTTCGGTCAAATAATCTAGGGGCTTTACCTGTTTACTATTTTTCTTTACAACGTTGAGAAAAAAATATTTAAAGCGTAAATAAACAGGTAGATTATATTACTGCTTTGCCGCAGCTTCGCCGGAAGATTTTTGTGTTTTAACGCCAGCTTCTTCCCAAATAGATGGGTCATCAATAAATGTTCCCAGACCTTGGTTATAGCAGTTTTGAAGTATCATATGACCTGCGATAATAGGTGAGGAACCAGTCGTTTTTCTTATAGCACTTTTTTGGTCTTCATCTCCCCAAAACATACCTTGGCTCATCATCTGCTCAACAGATCCAAACCCAAACGACATGCCAAAGCCTGAGTTAACACCACCATATCCAATACCTCCACCAAATGGACCTATCATCGATGAGAATTGTTGATCTTTCGGTTTGTAACGCTCAAAGATAGATGTGATCTGTTTGTTCAGGTCTTTTTTAAAACATGAAGCTGCTTCGGGATTTTTCGTTAGAAAATTATCGATGTCTTTACATAGATTAACATTGTAATTTGTCGTCTCAAAAGTTTGTCCATCTTTTTTAGGCTCAATTAAAATCTTGTTTTTAGACTCAACCGGTACACATTGACCGTTTTTAACTTCGAACTTTACACTCGTGGAAGCATACCTTGAAAATGGTAGCGGTACTTTTTGACCGGTTCTTTCTTCAAGTCTTTTAAGAGGTTTTTTTCGATCTTCAGGGGTATTACGTTCCCAGTGAGCTCTTTGTATTTTAACTTGTTGATCGATATCTGACTGAGATAAATTTTCGTCATTGATAATCTCTACAATGTTGCCCTTATCGTCTCTTTGGATGATGACTGTGATTCTTTTCGTGTCATGCTTGAAAGGATTTTTTTTATCTGATTCATTTAGAGAATTTACGCCAAATGTAGGCATATCATATTGGATCACCTCTTGTTTTTTGTCATCGATAGTAACGTACGAAACGACGTCATCATTAGGCTTAATCTTTCCATTGCTCAAAAGTTCAAAGGGACGGTAAATTCCCATCATTCCCCAGCCAGCATTTCCTACGCTTTTTGAACTGAAGGGGTCCTTTGGGTTAATGAATTCCATACATTTTGTGTAATCAACTGCGTGAGCGGCGCTCGTACAAACGGTGAAAACCAAAAGGCTTTTATATAGAGTTTTTTTCATGAGGATCCCTTAAAGTTAATAAATAAATAACATCTCTTTATTCCTTTCGGAGTAACCTCGACAAAACTTTATTAAAGATTCTGCTCATTTAAGTGACTATTAAGAATTAGAACGAAATTAATGAAAGCTAAATGTCGCAGGTTTACTAACTGGTTGAAAATTAATATTTAACCATGTGAACCTAAAGGTTGTTTCCCACTGAGTTCAGTCTTTATAGCATTGCCTTGGATTTCTTTGAAGGAAGAGTAGTGCTCTTTTATTAAGTCTTCAATTTGAGTGTGTTTGCTGAAGTGAAGTGATTGCTCAAGGTTCACTGGATGAACTTTAATTAAATTATAAATTTCCTCTTTTATCGTTTCATCTTTAAATCTCTCCAGTTTATTTAAGAGAAATAGAAAGTAGCAGCTAGGAGTGACAATAAAAATATCGTCATGATTATAGATGTTTAATAAATTCTCTAATGGGCTGATAGCTAGGCGAGCATTTTTCACAAAACACAATCTTTGACCAGATTTCGTATTGGCCACCAAATTTCCGGTTTGCTGTTTGTGATCAGTCTCTAAAAGCCTTTTCAAGATATATTGTCTCTGAGGTTTTCCTAAGACATCATAATCTTGTCTTTCATATTGAGTGGAATCAAATATAGTGATGATATTATAGAGAGGCGAGACTCTAATATAGGGATCATGTAGGAATAAAGCCTGATAATACTTCATGGACGTATTCTAGCCTAAAACGATCATTGCTTCAGTATCTGCAACCTATACAAAACTTACGCTAAAAAAAGATTGTGTTATTTGGAGCACTTATAAGTGAAGCAGGTGGGCAATTTTTTTGAATCTTGTTAAAATTAACTATGAAAGTGATCTTGCTCATCATCGTTTCCTTGGTCTCATGCACGCGAGAGCGCCCTAAGCTTGATGATATCAACTTTACCTATATAGCTGACGACGACTGCTTTAATTCTTACACCGAATCGAAAGAAAATAATGAGCAGATGGTTCATAGGATTAGTAAATCAACCTTAGGTCATAGTGCAAGCTATTTCGTAACGGGTCTGGGTTATATGGGAGACTTGGTTATTTATACAATTGCAGGCGTAGGTGTGGGGTTCGTGATTTGTACTCCGGCATTTATCGTCGACTCAGCTTTTAATGGTGATGGAAATTTCAGCGGAGAATGTGTGGGGCAAATGACAAGTGAGGTCGTTGAAGCAGGACTGAGTACTGCAAGTTTAGGTAGGGAAGCCTATCAAAAATCGAAAAAATGGCGTTGTGATGATTACCGCCATATCGCCGAAGGCTTAACGGAAGTAGCTTCCTGCTATAAATCTAAAGGGGAACTTGATAAGGCGAAATTGCAACTAAAGGCCATTAGAGAAAATAAAGTTTTAAAAAGATGCTTATAATAATTTACCAATTTCTGACATAATCCTGACTCAGGTTCATGACTAAATTGGGAGTATTCCTGTGTGCGTTTTATTTCAATATTAACAATAAGTTTATTTATTCATCTTTTTCTTCTGAGTTCTATTTATTTAGACAATAAAAAAACAAAAGAAAAAGAATCTGAAAAAAAGATCGTTCACTTAAAACTCAAAAAATTAAAAAAGAAAAAAAGAATTTTCAAAAAGAAAGCGAAAAAAGGGATAAGGAAATCCATCAGAACTTTTAAAGATTTGGCCTATAAAAAAGAAGATAATTATGATCAATACCTTTTTCAAGGGACAGAAGAGTTTGGAGTTGATGGAGAGGGGAGTGAGTTAGTTAAACTTTTTGAAAGTATAAATGCACAAATAACTTATCCTGAAGTCTTTATTGAAAAAAAGATTTTTGGTGTGGTTGAGGCTTCTCTATTTTTTTTAAACGGGCGCTATAATGAAAAATATTCGAAATTTTCAGGTAGTAATAATTTTTTGAAAGGGCATATGATTCGAATCTTACGGGAAGCGCTAAGAGAAAAGCATTTTCAGTTTAGCCGCATTAGAATGCAGGTAAAGGTTTCAGTCACATTTGCTGAAAAAGACCAGTTCTCAAAAGATTATCTTGAAAAGTTTAACTATATTGCTCATAACTATCTCTCATTCATCATTCAACCAAAAAGTGATCTCGAAGCCATCAGTTTGCATGCGAATGAACAAGAAAAGAAAATAATGATCGATTTCACTCGGTTAATTAAAGAAAAAACGATGGGAGATAAGTTATTTAGAATTTATATGAATGATCCTGCGTGGTAGTATAATTTACTGTGAGTATAAAAATATGTCCTTATCCATTTTCAAGGTCTAGTTTTGGAGAACGAGTCCATATACCATGTTGTAGTTCTTGGCTGACAAATGAGTATTTTTCATTAGATCATTCCGGGCCTCCTGGTAAGAGTAGGGCTGCAGTGTCATTGAGAGAATCAGTGCTTGATGGGAGCTTTAAATATTGTCGAAGGGAATTATGTAAATACCCTCTGATCGATATCAGTGAGTTAGATACTTTAGATGATCATGAAGTTTTTATTGGAAATAAAGAAATACAACAGATCAAAGATGGGAAGTTCGACCAAAATTTTCCGATAACTTCGCTGACTATAGAAGCCGATAGCCGCTGCAATCTTGCTTGTCCTAGTTGTAGAAAAGAACCTATTTTTAAAGTTCATCCAGATTGGGACAATAAAATGAGGCTTGAGTTAATAAGATACTCTCAAGTCTTCAAAACCGTAAAAAAAGTAAAGTTCGGTGGCTATGCCGAGTTCTTTTTTTCTCCTCTGTATCAAGAATTATTGCAGGCTCTCTATAAGTTGAATCCCTGTGGATTGCGTGAAGTCGCCATTCTAACCAATGGAACTTTAATCACTAAAGCGAATTTTGAAAAATTAGGTCCTGCTAGAAAATTGATAACAGAAATTAATGTGTCAATTGATGCCGGTGATGAAAGTACTTTTAAAAATGTCAGAGACGGAAATTGGAATCAACTCATTAAGAATTTGGATTTCTTGCGGGAACTTCGTTTAAAAAACGAAATAGAAAAACTAAGATTTAATTTCGTTGTACAGAAAAATAACTTAGAGTCTGTGGAAAAATTCATACAATTAGGAAACTTATATGAAGTTGACCATATCGATTTCACTCATTTGTTAGACTGGCAAATGATGAAACTAGATTTCAAAGAAAATGCAGTCCATATTCCTGAACATAAGCACTTCGCTCGCTACCTAGAATTATGGGAAAAATTTCATTCACACCCGAAAGTTAAATGGGAGTTAGCTATTTAAGGTGAGATTTTTTAGAGCGTTTAAATTTTACACTCACGGGTCTTAGAAGGCCCCAATCCTGAAAGGTGAGTTCACGATGTTTTTCGGTTCCAGTATTGAAGGCATACCAAATTCTTATACAGCGATTACCTTCGATGAGGATCGTTTTATCTTCAGGAATTATGCGATCACCAGAAAGGCAATCATATACCTGAGTTTCTAATAATGTATATTTAACTTTCAGTGAGCTTTTAAGTGAAACAGAATTTATACTGTAGGCGAGTCTTTCAGCACTGTGGTTGCGGACTTCCAATTGTAGACTAAATTTGTCTCCATAGGGGTTAGGAAAAAGATAGAGATCATATTCGGGAAAACTGAGCAAACCGTCCCCTCGAACCAAATGGGTTTTACTATACTGAGCGTCTGGGTGGACCACCCGATAGAGTTCGGAATTTGAGCATGACGCCAATAGCATTAGTGATAGTAAAATGAGCATAACTCATTATAACTAGGTTTATTTTTTTATCAAATAGCTCTCTGCGCAATTGATAGTTTCGTCTGGTTATGTCATCCTTATGGCAAAGAAAAATTTAGGAGTTTTTATGAAACTTATATATTTCGTAACCTTAATAGTTGTTTTAATTTCTTGTGCCTCCAATACAAAACTTGCCAAAGAACATATGGAAAAAGGTAACTGGGAGGTTGCTCATAAATTTTGGGTAGCAGCACTTTTAGAAGATCCAAATAATGAGGAAGCTGTTGAGGGCAAGAGAGAAGCTGAGTTTCAAATAACCAACAAAAAATGCATTCAAATAAACCCTCCACAAAATACCCCCCCACACAAATCACCCAAACAAATTGCACCAAATAAATTCATGCAAATAAATCCAA
>CATLVA010000008.1 GCA_950060715.1 uncultured Oligoflexia bacterium
CTGTAGTCCTTTCAGGACTTAATATTCAAGATCAGAAAAAGTAAAGCCATCTTGCTTTTGATATTCTGTTTCAATATGGCTGACCATTTCTTTAATTTTATTAAACCAGGGAAGGACTCTTGCTTCTTTCAACTCAAAGAATTTATAGAAATCCTCTCCGTTTTCTTTACAAAAATCCTTAAGACCTTTTATCCGTGACCAGTACGAAATAACCTCTTCAGAAACGGTCTTCCCTCGAGGAGTGGCAGGAATTTTAAAATCTTTGGATTTGAAAAAATCATAGGCTTCTAAAAGTCCTGCGGTACTTGGTGAGAATTTCTCATTAACCGATAGATATTCTTCCAAAAATTTATACCAAGTCTTTTTTGCATGCTCGTCATGTGCACCTAAATGAAACCCTTCATGACAATTACTAATATCATACTCGTCAAACAACTCCCGAACTATTTCATCAACCCTGGCTGATGATAATTCATTGCTAGTGGCTTCATCCCAACTAAGTCTTAATGAAGGGTCTCCCAGAATTGTTTTAAGAGAGAGAAGCAAGTTTTTATGATTTTTATAGAAAAGCTCTGCTAATTCATCCCCAGAGTTCTCTGCTAACCAATTATCAAACAGCCTTTGTACGACGAAATTAATTTCGCTGGTACTCAGAATTTTTTGTCCGGCTGGAATTTTAGGAAAAAAGCCCTGAGAGATTAATTTCAAACAAAAGCTATGAATCGTCCCCACAGTCAAAGCATTTATTTCAAGAAAAGCTTGGTTCCAACGTTCACTAGTTTCAGCTCTTGATTCAAAAGCTCTTTGTATCCTCAACTCCAATTCACCCGCAGCTTTACGAGTAAAAGTCATTAATACAACGGCTTTAAATTTCTTTTTGATATAGGACGAGAAATCATCCACAGAAACCTCTGGCCGGTACTCATCAATCCATTTTTGAGTCAGGTATATGATATGGTTTTCTAAAACAAAGGTTTTACCTGAGCCCGCACCGGCACTTAATAGGACTCCGCCAGAATGTTCAATGGCAAGCTTTTGTTCGGAGTTAGGACTAACCATGAATAGCTCCCCTTGAGCACGTCGTAGCTAAAAAGCAAAAACTGCACACCTTATGATCTATCGGCACTGGATTAAATTCTTTTTCACCTTTCAAACGCTCAATATTTTCAGCTTCAAACTCGCTATAAGCGTCCATATGTGCTTTCACATCTTCTATATTGCTAGAACGGGATCGGCCAAAAACTTCTTTAAACTCTGTTAGATACTCTCGCGATGGTGAAAATAATAATGAATTTGAAACATCTGATAAATCTACATAGCCAAAAATCATTGGTTTATCTAAATCTAGCTGCCCAGAATCAACTAACCTTTTTAAGTAAAACCATAATTGATTTTTGCCAAATTCCAAAATTTCCGTGATCGTGCTAAAGCTATATCCACTACGTTTAAAGTCTAGAAGAATTTGAAGGTCGTTAGCTCCTCTTCCAAAACAGTCAATACTCCCAGTGAACTCAATGTCGGTTTTTAAGAAAAACTCTTTTTCAAACTCAAACTTAACGCTGTATTGATTTTTGATTGTGAGAAGGATTTGAATAATTGAAAGTGTATAGGCCCTGACTTCTACGTATAAGCCGTCTAAGTCCATTTCATCTTTTCCTGATAGGTATTTTGCCACGACTTTCTCAATCGTTTTCTGAAAACTATTTTCATCAAAGGTTGGAAAAGATTTTAAATAGACCTCTATTACCTCATGTTGAATTTGTCCTCTCTCAGCTGCATCAACCTCTCCTTGTAATTTTATTTCCGGAGAAATTTTCTCTATATAGGAGTAGTAAAACTTTCGAGGACAATCACTAAACATTTGAAGTTTCGAGGATGAAAGCCGTTTTAATTCAAATGATTTTTTATCATGCTGAACATATATAGTTTTGCGATCCAGTTTAAGCGGTAGATTTTCACTTTCAAATTTAAAATGGTCTAAAATTCTTTTCCACTGCTTATCTGCCTTCAATAGACCTTGCTCAATATAAAAGTCCAAGTCATTCAGAAGATTTAACTCAATTAATCGAGACAAATAGATATTGTATTCAAACTCTGCCCTTCGAATGGGGCCTATCGCGGTAAGATATTTTTCAATACTATCAGTATACATGCTCTCCGAAAAACTTAGACGCTGATACTGGGTTGAAATAATAACGGAGACTTTTTTGTCTTTAATACCCTCAATCTGTGAAAGAGCAGTTATTTCTTTATTTCCACGGGGATTAAACTTATTTATTCTTGGAAGATCCAATTCAGTTGAATCTTTTATGATCGAGAGATCAAATTGCGAGATTTTATCATTTGAATCTGACAATTCCTCCCACTGATTAATTTTATTAATGACTAGCAAACAAACTTTTAGACCTAAAAAATCTTCTCTCTTTACTAGTATCTCACCCAAGTCTTTTAATTCTTCTCTTAAATCAGATAATTTGCCGGAGAAATCACCAATCCATTCCCATACCATTTGATAACTTTGAGAAAAAATATCTACACTCTGTTTATACTGACTATTAAAAGGCAGTTCTTGAATATTTTGAAATTCAGACTTCTTCGTGCCCAAAACGTAAATATCACTTTCGTCTCGAATTGAATGAGCCAGATAGCCCGGAGAAAACTCAAAGGATTTATTTGTTTTTTGCATTTCATAGCGAGCTTCAACTTGAATAGTTTCTTCAGGTTTAAGCCATCCCACCCAATCAAGATCGGTCGAATTCTCTACAACATTTTGATAAAGCATTAAACTTAAGTCTGTTCGGGTTGCGAGAATTTTGAGTAGGTCTAATTGAGAGGCAGTCAAAAATTCGAAACCATAGAGAACTATTTCTTTCGGCAAATTATAATCTACAGGGAGATCTCCCTCCCTAAGTCTCTGAGTTAAAACATTATATGAACCATGCTCATCAATAATCCCCATATCAGTGACTAGTTTTTGAAAAAGAGTAACAATTTGAGCTAGCTCTTCGTCGTAAAACTCCAACGCGCCTTCGATGACTGCAGTTTCAACACTATAACTTCGAAGTTCTGTGAAAATATTGAACGCGTTAACGAATGCTAAATAATCAGGATTGGTTTTAAGTTTTTTCCAGACGGCTCCTAAAAAAAGAATTAACTCTGATTTATTTTTAGCATTCGCCATAGTCTCTTCCGGCAAAAGAGACTTTATCTGGTCTTTCATAAATTTAGAGATCGTAATACATTCAACTTCCTTACCAACTGAGTCAAAACGTAAACGCGCCTCATCTGCTTTAAAGGGATTCGGACATACAACTAGTGGCCGTTCAACAAATTGTGAGGCCTGATCAAAAAAATCTTGTGAGGTTTGGTATTGAATATATCTAAGCATCTTTAAAAGTTATGAAAAAAGTTGTAAGAAGAGCATACTCTAATAAGGACAGAAAAAGAACGGAAAAACCCTCATGGAAAAATGCAGACAATATCACTTTCTAAATAATATCAACGGCTTCAGCTTCAGCTTAATTAAAGGAGCTCCTTTAATTGCTCAAATCGATAAAATTCACAATATTGGACCTCACGCGAAAGATTTCTACAATAGAACCGTTCTATCTTCAATGCAGATGGTTAATTTTTTAAAACCACAAGAGTCGCTCGGATTTTATATTGATTCAGAGGAGCCTTATTATCGATTTAAAGTCGAAATGTCTTCCGAAGGGACGATGCGTACTCTTCTACTTCCAGAGGAGTTCAGCGATTTTCCAAGCACCTTTAGCGGAAAATGTCGCCTCCATAAGACTATTATTGGTAAGTCACCGTACACGTCGGTACTTGAATTTCAAAACCTTGATTTAGACCAAGTCATTAATCAAGTTATGGAGCAGTCTTATCAAACCCAATCAAAAATACTTATGTCTACTGATAAACAAAGCTCTCTGATGCTTACCCTACTGCCGCCGACTAATGTTGACCAAAAATTTGAAGAGCTAGATCCTCTAACTTTAGAAAAGGCACAAGAGCGAAATGCTGACTTTTTTAACAAGATTTTAAATGAGGATATTGAGCTTCCTGAACTTGAGGAATTGGCAAAAGAAAATGGCTGCCAATACTTAGGATCAAAAGAAATGAATTTTCATTGCCCTTGTTCTAGGGAGAGAATGGTTGAAAACCTCTTTACATTAACTGAGGATGATAGAAAGCATATTTTTGAAGAACAAAATCCTGTTGAAATCAGATGCGACTATTGCAATACCGTTTATCAGATTCGAGAGGAAGAAGTTCAAAATCCGATACAGTAATTTAATCGAATGGATTAATAATTGAAAATTCTAAGCCTTGTTGTTTAGCACCACTAAAGATACGGCTTAGGATTTGGCTTTGATCATAAATACCGCAAAAATTTTCGGCCCTTGCACCTGTAGCATATAAAGTTGAGAGTAATTTTGAACGTCTCGACACAAGGTACTTGCCTCTTTTTTCATACTTTTGCCACTCAGGTCCACTTCTTGGGAAGTCTACTGCGACAGATTTAGCGGAACTTACGAGCACTAACATATCAGGATTTTTCTCTGATAGTTTTTGGAAATACGAAAGAACGTTGTTGATTTCATTCAGCTCAGCTTTTGCCTTTAATACATCTTTATTCGCTATATATTTTGCAAATTGAAAATTTCGAACGATGTAGAGAAAGTTTTTAGAACTTCTACTAAATGAATTGAAAGTCTCTTCAATATTTCTCGATATTGTCGAAAAACATTCTTTGCCCGCACATGACTTATCATAGTAAACAGTGTTTTTGCGGTACTTTTTATTTTCATTAGCGTGAAAGGTATTGTCGCCAGCAGGCTTAGCCATTTTCCAAAAAATCGTTCCATCTAAGAAGTCTGCTGATTCATCCACACAGGATTTAGAATTTCGTACAGTCTCGATTTTTGCCGTCTCTCCTTCAAAAATACCAACAGAATAGTTCTGTGTATTTAGGTAGCTCCAGATAGGCCGAAGTTTGTAATCATCACAGGAATTTTTAATATTCTTTTTACCTGTTAATTGACCAAGAAACCCAGCATGGGCACTCGGTCTTAGATTATATAGGTCGTACTCCCAAGTATTACCAATACACAATGATTTTTCAAAAGCGGTGGTGGTATTTCGAGACGGATAAGAATATTTCAATAACACTAAATGTTCAGGTGCTAGACCAGCCACTTGAATCCAAACGATCTGAGTCGGAATTCTTCCAAACTGGTGTTTTCTAAGATTGAGGCTCGTAACTTGAGCACAGCCTGCAATAAATAGAGCTGCAATTATTAATGATACTAAGATTTTATGCTTTTTCATTTTCATCCAATAGGTTACTTGCAAATATCATATTGTGAAATACATTTGTCGCAAGCACATAGATTAAAAGCCCAATATTTAATATCCACAAATCTTTTAAGTTCATAAACACAAAAAACGGGAGACTAATGAGCACTGGATATAATTTTTTAGTGGCGTAGCGCAGCCTTGGCCGATTTTGATAACCTACATAAAGCGCAATAGCGGTAAACCCTATTCCTAAATATCCGACAAAATTGATCTTCAACATTAAACCAGCTAAAGCCGCAACAACTGGAGTTTTCCACAAAGTCGTGAGTTTTTTTGTTGTTAACTCTTGAATCGAGAGTAAAGAAAACTGCATGGTAAGCAGCCCGAATGCCCAAGACAGCGCAAAGCACAATATTATCTCGAATATTGCTAAATTCAATTTATTTAAATGCAGCAAAATTTCACCAATAACGATTGCACTCAAGGCAATATGGCCGGAAAGGATAGACATCGTTTTACCGTTCCAGTTTTTGTTTTTTGAGAAAAATTTAGCGCTTAAAATAATATTAATAAGGGCTAGGCAAATTAAACTAATCTTATCTATGTCCATGACTTAAACTACTGATTATTGTACTATAGATGACAAAATATAATTAATATTCGTCTCTGACAAATTTAAGGAGTAAAAATGGAGTTGGCTACCCGTGAAGTCTTTTGGCAGATCCCGATTTATTTTAAGGTGATCATGTATGTAACCATGTTTCTAGCAATGGGAATCATGGCCCAAGGACTATTGAAAAAGATTAAATTCGCAACAGGAACTGGTGGTATAAAGTCTCTGCTTCCAGAAAACCTCAATTGGAAGAATTTTGTCGAAACGATTTTCTTTACTGGAAAAGTCGCAAGAGATAGTAAGGTTGGAATTTTTCACAGTCTTATCTATTACGGTTTCGTGATTCTTCTTATTGCAACAGAACTTGTTGCAATTCACGCCGACTCTCCTTTCAAAGTTTATCAGGGAAAAACTTATATTATTATTTCTTTTCTTGCTGACTTTGCAGGTTTAGCGATCCTAATTGGTTTAGGACTTGCCTTTAAAAGAAGATACATTAATAAGCCTGATCACCTAGCTGCGACTCAACCAAAAAGAGAATTATTCATGTATGGAATGATTTTTGCTCTGGTCGTTGTTGGGTATCTTTTAGAGGGAATGAGAATTGTTGGTGCTGGAATGCCAATCAATGAGCAAATCTGGTCTCCAATTGGTTGGATCATGGCCGGTCTTTTCTCTGGAATGGGAGACGGTGCT
Source organism: uncultured Oligoflexia bacterium (assembly GCA_950060715.1). The sequence continues at coordinate 6,614 of CATLVA010000008.1, forward strand.
CTTGTAACGACATATCAAGCAGTATGGATTTTTCATATGCTTAACACGATGGTTTTTATCGCATCGGTGGGGCATAGTAAATTTTCACATATTGTAATGCTTCCACTTGCTGCGCTTATCACTCCAAGAAGACGTGGTGGGGTAATGAAGCCGATGGATTTTACAGACGAAACAGCGGAAACGTTTGGTCTTGGTAAAACCAGCGAACTTACGGCAAAACAAAAATTCGACACACTTACTTGTGTTGAATGTGGGCGCTGTACTAATGTTTGTCCTGCCAACTTATCTGAAAGACCACTAAACCCAAAAACAATCATCACAAAAATGCGAGATACAATGGCGGCCAATCCAGGAGAGGACGTCGATCTTTGGGAAAAAGAAGTTTACTCATCAGTTGAACTTGATTCATGTACGACTTGTGGAGCTTGTATGGAGGAATGTCCTGCCAATATTGAGCACGTACAAACAATTATGGACTTAAAGCGCTACAAAGCACTTACACTTGGTGATATTCCACCAGCTGCTGCGACTTCGGTTAACAATATTCGAATCAATGGAAACCCTTGGGGTGTTTCACAAGACGAGCGTTTTGCATGGGCAGATGGCATGGATGTTCCTGTCATTGAAGCTGGGAAGAAAGTTGATTACTTATACTACGTTGGTTGTGCAGGATCTTATGACGACGGTAACAAAAAAGTTGTTCAAGATACGATCGGGCTTTTGAAAAAAGCTGGAGTAGATTTCGCTGTTATGGGTAAAACTGAGAAGTGTAACGGTGACCCGATTAGACGCTTTGGTGATGAGTATTCTTTTTACGAAGTAGCGATTGAGAATATTGCGAATATGAATCAATATGACTTTGGAAAAGTTGTTACTCACTGCCCTCACTGTCTTCACACAATCGGTAAGGAATATGCTAAGTTCGAAGATGGTGAATTTGAAACGATTCACCACACAGAGCTTTTAGCAGACCTGATTAAACAAGGTAAGTTATCCCCTAAGAAAGAAGTAAAAGAAGAACTAACTTTTCATGACCCTTGTTATTTAGGTCGTCACCACGGTGAATATGATGCACCAAGAAATATTCTTGAATCGATTCCTGGTGTAGAGCTAAAAGAAATGGTGAAAAATAAAGACAAGGCCCTATGCTGTGGTATGGGTGGTGGAAACATGTGGTACGAGATTCACGAAGGAAATGATCTAGTTGAAAACCGTTTAAAGCATGTTGGTGAAAAGAAAGTGTATAAACTAGCTACATCTTGTTCATTTTGTTTGATAAACTTTAACTCAGGAAAAGGTAAAGTTAAGGAAACAGAAGAGCTAGTAGTAGAAGATGTTGCAAGTATTCTTTCAAAATCTATTGAATAATATAAATAAGGGGAAGATTCTTCTTCCCCTTATCCTCTTTTATAGCTTTAATTCTTTCGCTCAAAATTCTCCAGGACTATTCCAAAGATTTACCGAACTGCTTTCAGAGCAGAAAAAGCTCTACAACAAACTCGAAGCTCAAGCCCAGAAAAATTCATTTTCAGTCAACGATATTAATTCATTCTCTGATATTAGCTTAAATTTAGATTATATAAATTTAGTACTTTTCAACACTCCCCTGCGCTACCACTACTTTTTACAAAAAGATAAATGTGCCATTTACGACCTTCTCGTAACAGACCTTGCAGAAATGCCTGATTACTTTAAAGAACAAATATTTTTTACCTATAAAAATAAAAAAGGGGCACAGCTCGAAGCCTCAATGCCAAAGGCTAAATACTTTAAAGAAATCGTAGGACAAATATGTCCGGGAGTTATAAAAATCGGACAGAATTTTGAGACTGCAAGTCTCAGAAATACATTGAGCCAACTTAAAATTAATTACCCTGAAAAAAAGCCTCAATGCGAAGAGTATTTTAAAGAATTTAGAAAAGCTGTCACCTCGCCTTACCTATGCCATATCATCGAAAATATCGAGAATTTAAAGAAATGGACTTTTGAATATAGTGACTACGAAAATAAAAACAACATAGCTTTAAGAAGAAATCTAAAACAGAGAATCGATCGTGCAAAGATTTATCAATCGACTCTTAGCCAAGAAGCATTCAATAAACTCTCTAAGACTTGTACATATTTAGATGATTCTGACCGAGGCTGTTCAGAGCTATTTCTGGAAAACTACTGGGCTTTCCTTTACAAAGAGAAGCCTACAAGTGCCATATTAAAAACTTACTGTGGAGACAAGGTAAACCAGCAGTGTATAAACACCTTGAGCACATCGACCTATGCATGCATGGAGAAAATCCATCAAACTTCGAGTCTAGGACCTGCGGCTAATTGCTCTCAAATACAGCAATCAATCAAAAACAGTAGGCTTAAATCTGAATATATCGACTGCCCTGGCAGGTCTGGAGATGAAACACTAACTACGTTCTCTAGAATTCTTCGTCATTTCGATTTTTATAACACCGAGGCCGTTTCAGATTGTAGTATGAATTCAACCCACCCAACTGCAGACTTTCTTAAAGAGTACACAGAACTCGACACTTGGGGATTAAATATTTGTTATGATGATAAGATTCAAAAAAAGGAAGTTTGCTACCCTGTTCTTTTCGGTGATGTTAAAGACAGGGAGTACTCACTATCGACGGTAATAGGAAAAGTTGCGAATAAACTAAGAGGTTATCCTTACCAGGAAAGTCCTTGTGAATTGATTTTTAAAGATGACTATAAGCCGGCCCTTCTCAGATTCAAAAATGGGTGTTTTATAATTAAAAATGATCAACAATGTAGTGCAACCAATTGTGATATCAAAGTCATTATTTCTGAGAGGGAATTTAATAATTTCAAAATAAAAAGAGAAATCACGCAGAATCTTTATCCCTATAATTATATAAAAGAAAATCTTGCTCTCATAAAATTATTAGAAAGGCATAAAAAATTGAAGCTCAGAGAAATTCAAAATATCTCTTCATTTAAAGCGGTTTATGAGAGTCATCCGGAAGCTATATTTGTGGGCGTAGGATGTGCCGAAGACTTAATGCCGCTAAACTTTCAAAGAACCAAGCTGAATCAATGTCGACCAGTACCTTTTATTGTAGACTACTTAATTGAATCAGGAGGGTCCTTTTCAATGCAAGTGAGGACATCTCTAGACCATATCCATGCACCACGAGTTGTTCCTTGGAATTACGTATTTAACAGTCTAAAAGAATATCAAGCTTTTCACCCAATCAATCTATGGAGTTTCAATGCGATTTATAAGTAAAATTGTTTCTCTATTTCTAGTCGTCAATGTTTGGGCCCTTCCAGAACTAAAAACGAAGCAGTCTGTGAAAAATATTCGCTATATTTCACAAGATGGTAAAGTTACCTACTATCAAAAAAATTCGGGGCAACTTCAATACTCGACCAATTATGACTTTATAAGTGTTATGGAAAAACCTAAGAACACGATTTACGAACTCACAGTTTCTGAGGGATTAAAAAAAGTAGCTATTGAAGTAATAGATAATCCTTTTGCAAAGGGACAATGGAAGTCAGACAACGAAATCTACCTTGTAGACTATATTAGTAAGCAAAAACCTAAATTGATTGGTCGAGGTACTTCACCAAAACTGCATGAGAAGTACAATGTGTTGAGCTATTTCAGTACAGAGAAGAATTCCATCATGATCCGTAGAGGTGATTTCGAGCAAGAAATAAAATTGGTTAATAAATCAAATCCTTTCTTTATTCCAATGATCGAAGTTCTAAGCCCTAATGAAATCGTTTTTACGGATATCAACAAAGAAGGATTTCAGGCGATATTACTTTATTCTCTAGCGGACAAAACTTTTGAGGTTCTCTACAAAGTTAAGGCTCCTGGACTTAATATTGAAATCTGTAAAACCGATGAATTTTTAATTGCCGGAACCTTTCCTAATTCAAGTTATTTTTCAGGCTCTAAAATCCTCATGACTCCACTCTTTCGAGGCTCGATGACAAAATCTTGGAAAACCATTTACGAAAATAATTTTCCTGATGTCGGGAATATGGTCTGCAAAAATAATTATGCCTTCTTTCTTCATACAAATATTTTTAAAGGAGATTTAAATGAAAGAGAGACAAGTGTTCATAAAATAAAACTAGATTACGACAACGAAGTGTCATCCCAGAAAATCGTTGAATTTGAAGATGCCAGTCAAATTTTCAAACTAGGTAATATGATCATCACTTCCAAATTTGGTAAGTACTATATTGTTGAGGGCAGCTCACCAGTGGAGTCTGATGCCCTATGAAAATTCTAGCTCTTGCTTTCATATTAATGAGTAAAATTGCTTTATCAGCCTCCCCGCTAGCTAGTCTATCTCTAAACGAAACCCGCAATTCCTACATGCTCTCAACTCTTATTGAACACTTGAAGTTGCATGCAACCACGCCTGAACAACAAAAAGAAGTTCTAACTGCTTTAAAAAAATTAAATGAAAACTTAGCCTCAGTACCTTATAAAAATTTCCTTCTCTTTCTAGATACAGAGCTTACTAAGAGTGTCCTGAATTTTTCGAATAATAATGATGATCTCGATCTATCTGGCAACCAAATCACAAATGCCCAAGATAATTTTGAAAAGAAAAAAAATGAGCTGACTGAATACACTCAGTTTATTTTCCAACGAATTCTGACTGACTTCAGTCCCTATGTCAGAACTAGATTAGTTTTTAATTACAAAAATCCAAAATATCAGACAGAAGAAAACAGACCTAAAATCAGACAAATAAAACTTTTAAACAAATATCTAGGATCGAAGCTCAACTATTTAACTTCTATCAATACAATAAAAATAAACAGGTATATGACCAGAATGGCGATAGACTCTCTAAATAAGCTAGCGATTTCAAGTTATGCATTAAAGTTCGCCAGTGACTCACTGCCAAACAAGCTCATAATCATTGAAGGGTTGGAGAAAGCATTCCAACTCACTCAGCAGAAAATACAGGAAAAACCTCAAAATACTTCTCCACAAGAAATTATCAAGAATCTTGATGTAAAAGCTGATCCCACAGATAAAATCGATGAACTTATTGAGGATGTTGCACCCAATAAAAATTAACAATTTGAACTATATTTGTTAAAACCGAATGAAATATCTCAAAGGTAATACGCATGGCATTAAACAAAAAACCATATCGCGGTTGTCGTGATTTTTTCCCTGAAAATATGAGGGTTCGCGAGTTTCTTTTCAACCAAATGAAAAAAAGCGCGGAACAATTTGGTTACCAACCATATGATGGGCCACTACTTGAAGAAGTAGAACTATACAAAGCAAAATCAGGTGAAGAACTGATAAACGATCAAATCTATTCTTTCACAGATCGTGGAGAAAGGTTTGTTGCTATCCGCCCAGAGATGACGCCTACCCTAGCAAGAATGATTGCCAATATTCACCGCCAAGAATCAAAACCCATCAGATGGTATTCAATTCCAAATCTTATGCGTTATGAAAAACCACAAAGAGGAAGGGTTCGTGAGCACTGGCAGTATAATGTCGATATCTTTGGAGCTCCAGAAGCTAAGGGCGAGCTAGAGATTTTGAGTTTAATCAAAAGTTTCCTATGTTCTTTCGGTGCTGACCATAGCATGTTCGCTATAAGAATAAATGACCGTGCAATCGTAGATCATCTAATGAATAAAATGCTAAGCCTAAGTGAGGAACAAGCATATAAGCTTTATAAAATCATCGATAGATCGACAAAAGTAACTGCCGACAAATTACAAGTCATGATTGCTGAAGTTTTAAGTGAAGCTTCTGAGCAAGAAATACTACAATCGTACCTTAAGCTTAAAGATTTTTCAGAACTTGAAGCATTCGTTATGGAAAATCAAATCCCGGCTGCTAACTTTATTCAAATCATCCAAGGAGCAAAGGAGCTTGGACTAGCAGATTACCTCCAATATGATCCAGCAATCGTTAGAGGGCTAGATTATTACACTGGAATGGTTTTTGAAATTTTTGATAAGCACCCAGATAATAATAGAGCCATTGCAGGTGGTGGAGCCTATGCCAACCTATTGAAAATTTTTAATGAAGAACCACTTCCTGGAATAGGTTTTGGACTTGGAGATGTCACCCTACGCGACTTTCTAGAGTCTCATAAACTACTCGCTGATTTTTCAACACAAGAAAATGATTTATTTCTTGTGACGACTGAAACTGAATATGAGTTAAAAAGTCTTGCGATAGCCAATCAACTAAGAGAGCTAGGTGCTAGAGTAGAAACAAATTTAGAAAAATTAAAATTCAATAAAATCTTCAAACTTGCAGAACAAAAAGGTCATTCTAAAGTTGGTATTTTAGAAAACCGTGATGGCACCCTGCAAGTTCAAGTTAAAGATTTGAACTCAAGAGAGATCAATATTTTTAAACCAGAAGAAGTTGAAAATATTTATAAAGCGATTAAAGGATAAACATGCAAGAAATTTCAAAAACATATGATCCAAGCGGTGTTGAGGACAAATGGTATAAAGTTTGGGAAGAGAAAGGTTGTTTCAAACCAGTAGCGAGAGACAAGACCAAGGCTCCATACGTTATATTAATGCCACCTCCAAATGTTACTGGAAAGCTTCATATGGGTCATGCTCTTGACCATACAGTTCAAGATATTCTTATTCGTTTTAAAAGAATGCAAGGTCATGAAACTTTATGGATTCCAGGACAAGACCATGCAGGAATTGCAACTCAGGCCAAAGTTGAGCAAAAAATATTTGCGGAGCAAGGTAAGTCTAAGCATGACCTTGGTCGAGACAAATTCTTAGAAGAAGTCTGGGCCT
>CATLVA010000009.1 GCA_950060715.1 uncultured Oligoflexia bacterium
AATGGTGGCGGTGACAACTTACTTAAAAGGACTATGGGCCAAAGATAGGCATAGTTTTTTCGAAGAGCTTTGGTACCTATTTAAAACTAATTGCAAATGCTCAGAGCTTAATATTATTTTTCATGACCTCCAAGAAAACCAAGAAGCTCTCTGCTACTCCCAGGTAAAAGGAACTAAACTTCCAAATATCCAACCGGGAACAAGTGCTGAAGAAGCCCTAATGAAGGATTACACTAACGACTTCAACCAAGTTTTTAATATCACTGAATATAGTGCAGAAAAAAGGCAACTAGTTGCCTGTGCAAAAATTGATCTAAGCCCAATTCTTTTTATGGCCAGAGTAGATCAGTTTACTGCACTCCAAGAAGCATTGATTCACGGAGTGCTTAAAGGTTTACAAAAGCCTAGCGACCAAAACTAGAGAGCGGCTCGCCACCAAGAACATGGAGGTGGGTGTGAAATACCGTCTGACCTCCGTTTTTATTGATATTGGTCACAACTCTAAATCCATCAGCCTCTAAGCTATTGGCTTGAGTAAATTCTTTTATCGCTGCAAAGACCTGCACCAACTCTTCAGGGTCCATTTCATTCACATTTTTAGAGTGTGACTTATTGATAAAAAGATAATGCTCTTTAGCTTGAGGATAGAGATCTTTGAAGCCTAATACATGATCATTTTCAAAAATTTTCTCACTAGGGATTTCGCCCGCGACAATACGACAAAATAAACATTCACTCATTATTTTACCCTCTCTATTTTTGCACCTAATGCCTTAAGTTTTCCGCATAGATTTTCATACCCACGATCGAGGTGATAAATACGACTAATTTCAGACTCACCTTCCGTTACGAGTGCAGCTAAAATTAAAGCAGCTGAAGCTCTTAAATCCGTACACATAACTGGAGCAGGACTTAAATCGTCTACTCCTTCAATAATTGCAGCTGAAGCCTCAAGCTCAATATCCATTCCCATACGAACTAACTCTGGGACGTGCATAAACCTATTTTCAAAAATATTTTCTCTCACAAATGAAAGTCCGTTACTAACTCCCATCAAGGCCATCAATTGAGCTTGCACATCAGTTGGAAAACCTGGGTAAGGTGCAGTATCGATTTTTGTTCCGTTAAGTCTTCCCGATGGAAAAACTTCTACATAATCATCTCCGATTTCAAGCTTTGCCCCCATCTTCTCTAAAACATCTAAGACCGCTTTAATATGTGATGGCGTGAAGTCTTTAACCGTAATATGCGAATCAGTCATAAGACCTGCAATAATATAAGTTGCAGCTTCAATACGATCTCCAATAACTTGGTATTGAACTTTTTTAGCTGGCTTATACTTTTTAAAATCACGACCTTTAATGGTAATTCTAGAAGTCCCTGCTCCTTGAATATCACAACCAAACTTGATCAAAAAATTGGCCAGGTCTTCAATCTCTGGCTCACGAGCGGCATTATCAATAACGGTATCACCCTCGGCCCATACTGCGGCCATCATTAGGTTTTCAGTGGCTCCGACTGATGGGAAAGCCAATTCTATTTTTGCTCCTTTAAGCCTCGCTGCCTTAGCCTTCACATAACCTTTTTCTAAAATTATTTCGGCTCCTAAAGCCTCCATTCCAGTTAGGTGAATATCAACGGGACGTGATCCAATCGCACATCCTCCGGGAAGAGAAACTTCAGCTTCACCACAACGAGAAAGAAGTGGTCCTAAAACCAGAATAGATGCACGCATCTTTCGAACTAAATCATAATCCGCGTGAGTGGTATCTATCGTTTCGCAATCAATATTTTTAGCGTCGGTGACCTTTGCTCCAAGACTTTCTAGAATTTGTAAAAAGAAATTTATATCACTTAATCCAGGTAGATTTGTGAATTCGATTTCTTCTGGAAAAAGTAAAGTTGCAGCTAGAATCGGAAGCGTGGCATTTTTTGAAGCGGAGATTGAAACATCTCCTTTTAATTTATTTGGTCCAGTAATTTTTAATTTATCCATAAGGTTTCCTATTTATAGGCCAAGAGAAAACGATCTCTTTGGGTATAGTCTTGTAAAATTTCAGTTCGTGTAAAATATTGAGAAGCCAGGGTTTGTAATGAGTTTAAATGATCCTCATGGCCCTCCATAAGAAAGATCCCCTTCTCAGTTAGTTTGCTTGTCACTTGGTTGAATAAATCCTCAAACCAAGAGTTGTAATTTTCGTCAGCAATAAAAAGTGCAAGGTTTGGCTCGAATTTCGTATTGATATGCACTTCATCTGAGTTTTTGATGTAAGGAGGGTTTGATACGATCATATCAAAAGTCTGATCAATTCCTGCAAGTTTATCTGCTTGTCTAAACTTCACTGTCACATCTCGTGAAATCATCTGGCGATGCCTTTGCAAATTGATCTTTGCCACCTCGATCGCTTCTTGTGAAATATCTGTTCCAATTATATCAAGTTTAGAAACTTCTTGAGCAATGGATAGCGAAATACAGCCTGAGCCCACACCTACTTCAGCAACAGTTTTCAATTCATTATTTTGAATAAGTAGGACAGCTTTTTCCACCAGAATTTCGGTTTCTGATCTCGGAATGAGGACATGATTATTGACATAAAATTGGGAACGATAGAAAAACTTAGAGTGAGTCAGGTATTCGAGCGGAGTACCAATCTTGAGCTGTTCAAAAAAGTCATCATGGCTCTTTAGATAAGTCTCATTAACTTTTAGGCCTGAATACTCTGTAAACTTGTCCAATAGATAAGGTACACGAAGCCCTGGATAGGACTGTTCCAACTCAGCTTGATTCTCATTGTAAAAACTAGCAATGAGATCCTTCACAGATTTCATAATCTACTCTTCTTGGCCCTTAAGTAGAGCAGCTTGGTTATGAGCAATCAGCGCTTCAGTAACTGGTGCAAGATCACCTTCAATAATCTTATCAAGAGAATAAAGAGTAAGGTTAATTCTATGATCTGTTAGACGACCTTGAGGGAAGTTATAAGTTCTAATCCTCTCACTTCTATCTCCTGTACCAACAAGACCTTTTCTTTTGGCAGCTTCTTCATCGTGAGCTTCTTGAACCATACGATCATAAATACGGCTTCTTAAAATTTTAAGTGCCTTTTCTTTATTTTTTAGCTGAGACTTTTCATCTTGAATGGCAACAACTGTGTTAGTTGGTAAGTGAGTTACCCTAACCGCAGAGTCTGTGGTGTTAACTGACTGACCACCTTTACCACCGGAACGATAAACATCAATTCTAACATCATTCATGTCTAGTTCGAATTCAACGTCATCTGCCTCTGGCATAACAGCAACAGTGATTGTCGAAGTATGAACTCTCCCTTGAGATTCTGTTTCAGGGACACGTTGTACGCGGTGAACTCCTGACTCATATTTCATGATAGAGTAAACCTTGTCTCCGGTTACATTGAGAATAACTTCTTTGTAACCTTTATCTGATTCACTAGCCGATACAAGCTCTGCTTTAAAACCGAGAGTGGCAAAATAGTTTTTATACATTCTCCAAACATCACCAACGAAGATTGATGATTCATCTCCACCAGCTCCAGCCCTCATTTCAACCATACAGTTTTTATTGTCCAGTGGATCTTTTGGAAGAAGAAGAATTTTTAAACGGTCTTCATATATAGGAATCTGACCTTCGTATTCTGAGATTTCCTCTTTGGCCATCTCACGCATTTCCTCATCTTTTTCATTAGCAAGAATTTCTTTGGCACCTTCTAAGTCGCCTTTGATCTTTTTATATTCCTTATAACAAACTACAAGGTCTTCAATATTACTTCTTTCTTCGCTAACAGCTTTGAATTCTTGCTGACGATCGTAAAGTGTTGGATCAGCCATTTTTTCAGTAAGCTCTTCATAGCGCTTAACAACGGCATCTAACTTATCAAACATGGACATATTTATGACTCCAAGAAATCATTAAGGGTTGAGTTTGTGCCTTCCATCTCTTTAATTGATTCGATATCAATCTCTTCAACTTCAAGCACTTTGGCAGACTTTTCTTTAAGCTCATATTTCTCTTCTAGAAAAAGAACTGCTTTTATTGAAGCCAACGCGACTTCTAACTGACTGTCGTCAGGCTCTTTAGAAGTTAATTTCTGTAGCATCATTCCAGGGAAGCTAAGGCCCTTACAAACAGGATTATTTGCATGCTTTCCAGCAAACTTGATAATCTCATATGAGATTCCCGCAACTGGTAACATAAGTGGTATCTTAATAAAAACAGCAAGTACGTGTTTTAGATTAGGATATACTTTCTCAGCAACAAACCCTGTTCCACCTTGAGGAACGAATGAGTTCACCCATGCGTCTAGCGGAATAAATACAAAAAGTACTGAAAATAAGATGATGGAAATAAACAGAACAAAAAAGATAAATGATGTTCCACATCTTGGATGTAGAGTTGTGTATTTTCTGGCGTTTTCAACCGTAAGCTCTTCTCCGGCTTCGAAAGTAGAAATCGATTTATGTTCAGCTCCATGATATTGAAACACTCTTCTAATATCTTCTAATTGACCAATCGCCCAGATATAGAAAATAAAAACACAAGCTTTAATCACACCATCAATAAGGTGAAAAGCAAATCCATCTAAGCTCCAACCAAGTGAGAAGCTTTGATTCATCCCCTCCGTTAAAAGATGAGGAAGAAAAACGAAAAGCAACATCCCAAACGCAAAACTAATTCCAATAGTGATATAAGTTTGCCAGTCTATTTTTTCTTTTTTCTTTTTATCTGCTTCGTATTCAGCTTCAGTTTTCCCTTTTTTTAGGGCCTCAGCTTTAAGCTCTTCATCCATAGCGATATTGGCTGCATAATTAAGCGAAACAATACCATTGGCCATGGCTTCAACCAGCATCACCACTCCCCTTAAAAAGGGCTTTTTCATGAAAGATAATTTTTGAGAAATTCCATACCACTGATCACGACGAAGACGAATCTTTCCATCGGGCTTTCTAACCGCCACAACAAAAGCGTTCGGAGAGCGCATCATGACACCCTCGATTACTGCTTGCCCACCAATACTTGTGTATTGCTTTGCAAATGCAAGTGAAATCCTTTTCAGTGTTTTAATCATTACTATCCATTCATTGATTCAAGGAAGTCAGTATTGGTCTTAGAGTTTTTAATTTTATCTAAGATGAACTCCATTGAATCAATTGTATTCATTGGGTGAAGAACACGTCTTAAAACAAAGACTTTTTGTAGGTCTGCACCATCCATTAGTAAGTCTTCTTTTCTTGTTGCAGATTTGTTCACGTCTAAACAAGGGAAGATTCTTTTTTCCATTAGTTTTCTATCAAGTTGAATTTCTGAGTTACCTGTACCTTTGAATTCTTCAAAGATAACTTCATCCATTCTTGAACCTGTATCGATAAGCGCAGTAGCGATAATTGTAAGAGATCCACCCTTTTCAATATTTCTAGCAGCACCAAAAAATCTTTTCGGACGGTGAAGAGCGTTTGAGTCAACCCCACCAGAAAGGATCTTACCTGAAGCAGGAACAACTGTGTTGTATGCTCTAGCAAGACGAGTGATTGAATCAAGAAGAATAACAACATCTTGACCTGCTTCAACTAGTCTTTTTGCTTTTTCGATTACCATCTCAGCAACCTGAACGTGGCGAGAAGCTGGTTCATCAAATGTACTAGAAACAACTTCAGCATCAACTGAACGTTTCATATCTGTAACTTCTTCTGGTCTTTCATCAATAAGAAGAACGATAAGTTTCGCTTTTTTATGATTTTTTGCGATTGCGTTAGCAATGTCTTGAAGAAGAACCGTCTTACCTGCTTTTGGAGGTGCAACAATTAGACATCTTTGTCCAAACCCTTGAGGAACAAAAAGATCAATAATTCTAGTAGAGTAACCTGTTGGCCCTGCTTCTAAATTGATTTTCTTATTTGGATAAAGTGGAGTTAAGTTATCGAAAAGAACTGTTTGCTTGTGTTTTTCTGGAGTTTGCGTGTTGATCGTTTCAATTTTTAAAAGAGCAAAGTATCTCTCGCCTTCTTTTGGCGGTCTGATCTCACCTTTAATTGTATCCCCTGTTCTTAAACTAAAACGTCTAATTTGAGAGGGAGAAACATAAATATCATCGGCACCTGGTAAATAGTTATATCCAGGGGATCTTAAAAATCCAAAACCGTCGTTAAGAATATCGAGAACACCTTCACCATAAATAGCTTCGTTTTCTTCAGCTGTTTTTTTGAGGAGAGCAAAGATGATTTCGTGCTTTTTCATCGAAGCAGCGTTTTCGATCTCCAGCTTACCGGCCATTTTGGTCAGTTCTTTGATTTCTTTTTCTCTTAAGTCATTTAAATGCATTGGGTTAACTCCAAGATGTAAATTTGGGGGTTATTGGTGGTTTGATATAATATTGATATATCGAAAAAAGATTTATGTTCATAATAACCTTAAAAGAATTGTTGTCAAGCTTTACAGGGGTGAAACTCTTGGCTAAAGATATTCTTTAATATGCAACAAGACCTCACCAACAAACGAATTCTCGCAATTGACTATGGGCGCAAAGTTACCGGTGTCGCAAGCTATCATTTTGGAAGTGATCCCTTCCCTATTATTTACGGCAAAATAATCTACAAAGATGATCAACAACTCAAAAAAGAGATTCTGCATATTGTAGAGGAAGAATTTATCGACATCCTAGTCATTGGTGTTCCCTTCTTTACTGACGGTACCGAATCGACTCTGACTAAAGAGATTCGCGCTTTTATTGCAGAGCTTAAAAATGAAGCTTCTATCCCAGTTTTTGAAGAAGACGAAACCCTCACAACCTTTGAAGCACAAGAGCGCATGAAAAATGATCCAGCCTACAATTTCAAAGTAGATATCAAAAAGATTGACGAACTTTGTGCGGTAATAATTTTGGAACAATTTCTTAAAAACTCGCAAAAGAATTGAGTCTCTATTAGTATATTTCTGTGTCAAAATTAAAGATTATTTTCAGTATTGTTGTTTTAGCTATTTTAGGTGCCGCTGCAGGGTCTGCTTACCTAGGATATCTTTTTTATGAGCCTTATTCCGGAGAGACAACCACCTTCACTATAAATAGAGGTGATAACTTTCCAGCGATCAACGGACGCCTCATTAAGGCGGGCATCATAAAATCGCCAAGAATATTTCATCGCTACGCTGCCTTCAAGAATAAGATGAGCTCTTTTAAATATGGAACTTATGAAATTCCTTCTGGCGCGCATATGGAAAAGGTTTTAGAAATTCTTACTGAAGGAATGCCAATCTTAGAGAAGATAACTATTCCTGAAGGAAAAAACCTATACGAAGTTGCCGAGATCTTTGCTGCTAAAGGAATCGTAAACAAGAATAAATTTATTTCTCTTTGCAAGGATCAATCCCTTGTTAAAGAGTTAACAGGAACAGACGCTCCTTCTCTTGAAGGGAATTTATTTCCTGACACCTATATGCTCCCACCTGAGATTGATGAGCTAGGTCTTATTAGAGTTATGGTGCGTGAGTTTAAAAGAAAAACAGCTGACCTAAAAATGGATGCGAGCTTCCTTTCACCTCATGAAGTTGTCATCCTTGCTTCTATTGTAGAAAAAGAAACTGGAGCTGCTTGGGAGCGCCCTACTATTGCGGGAGTTTATTTAAATCGTTTAAAAAAGCGTATGCGTCTTCAGGCTGACCCCACAACTATTTATGGAATTTGGGAGCGCTATAACGGAAACCTTAGAAAAAGAGATCTCTTAGAAAAGACTGCATACAATACTTATAAAATGAGTGGCCTGCCACTTGGTCCAATTGCGAACCCATCTCTTGCAGCGATAGAGGCGGTACTTAATCCAAAAGAGCATAACTATCTTTATTTTGTCTCTAAAAATGATGGAACTCACGTGTTCACATCAACTTATGCTGATCATAATAAAGCAGTAGATTACTGGCAGAGAAATCGCAGAAATCGCCAAGGAAAAAGCTGGCGAGATCTAAAGCAAAAATAAATTAATTACAAGGCTTGATGTTTTCAAATCTCTCTGTTGTAGGATTACCAAATAGCGTGTAACTCAGATTGATAAAAGTTGTTTTCTCAACATGTGATTGCCAAGGATTAAACTCGAAAGTAAAAACCTTCGTTCCGATCTCCCTAGTTACAGACACAGGCTTCAATGAGGAATTTAATTTTGTCTCGAAGGTAAAATTAGGAACTTCAATTTTTCTTGTTCCTCGATTATAAATCGCTCTACCTGTTCGGGTGTAAAACTCTCTAATCCATTTATTGGTATCTACAATACAGCGAGGTTGTTTAATTTTAAGATCAAAGTTTTTTGTGACTTCGTCTCTAGTGAATTCAAAGTCCCATTTAAAATAATAAAAATTCTTCTCTAGACTCGCTTCAATTTGAGTGCGGTTAGAATGATTTAAATTTGTTCCTTTCAGAATATCTGCTCGGTAATTATCAAGCTTAGTCAAAGATAAGTTAGGGCGGCAAGCTTTAGGATCAGAACCAGTCCCTAAAAACTCGATACAAGCTAAATTAGTTGCGTGATGGTAATGACTTAACTCTCCTACCAATACATCACTATTAGATAAGAATGCGTATAAACTTCCGCTCATCTCTTGGCTTAAGAAACCAACCACTTCATTTTGCTTATTTAATAAAGGTGATCCTTGAGCTCCAAGAGTTACTTCACAATCTTGCACCACTTGCATTGGATGAAAGATATTATCTACAAATGGATTTAAGTATGAACCGTGGTTTCCATTACAATTCGATTTTTTAATTTCAGATTTCTGAGAGTCTTTAAAATCAATTTTCCAAAGGCTAAGGTTTTCTTGATCTTTCATTCCTTCAAAATTCAAAGGAGCTACATCTCCTTCTACTTCTGAACTCAGGTTAAAAAAGAAATAATCTCCCTGCCACATCGATGGTTCTAAAAAAGAAATTTTATTATCTGTTTCCAATATTTGGTTACAAGGAATGATATTCGACTTCTCACCTTCAAATACGGCATAAATACTTGAACTACATTGAAGGCCTCTAATTCTTAGTGGTCTTGGGATACAACTTGAAGCTGTCATTACTGTATTTTTATTTACGAGAACACCCGTGCAATATGAAGCTTTATTATCATAGATCACAACAATTTTTGTTAAGTAGTCAGGACAGCTTTCCTCACCACAGCTAAGCTTTTGGTTTTTTACAAAATCGTTTAATTCATAGACAGGCCGAGTATTATTCGAACCTCTATCTCCAGAACCACCATCTTTTTTTGTATTTTTGGTGTCCTGTCCACAGGAAGAAATCAGCGTAATAACCGCCGTAAGTAGTACAATAAATTGAAATTTTCTCATAAGTGCCTCAAATCATATTGTAATGATGCCCCCCTGAGAATGTCAATTTTGCCTAGTTAAAGATTTATTGCCCTCAACCGACAAGAGACAGTAAAATAATAACAGTGCAAAGCAAAGTACTCGTTTTTATTATAAGGAGATAGATATGGACCAGAAAAAGCTGAAGTATTTCGAAGAAAAGCTACTTAATGCGAGAGCTAAAATTGTAAATAGTGGGATCTTAAATGATCTAGAGGACCTCCATATCAAATCTGACGATCTGGCAGACGACGCTGATTTAGCAGCCAATGCTATCAACCAGCAAATATCTTTTAGTATCAGAGAAAAAGAAATGTCTAAACTAAGAAGAATAGATGCTGCACTTGGAAGAATTGAGGAAGGTACCTACGGACTTTGTATTGAGTCTGGTGAAGAAATTTCTGAAAGAAGACTAGAGGGTCAGCCATGGGCTGAGTACTGCCTTGAAGTTGCTGAAGAAATGGAAAGAGAAAGCGGTCAACGTTTTAGAAGAGCTTAATTATCCTTATATAAGGCCCTCACCCGAGGGCTTTTTTTTATCCAATATTTAAACAGTTTTTAGCCTAAGTTCATGGAATAATAGAGAATTTTGTCAAAATCTCTGCCTAAAACCGTCTAAAAATTTTACACTTGTGAGGTATTAGACACCCTCCCCCACCTAAATGCATGCTAAGGTCCCATTATTACTTGGACGATTTTGGCAAGGTCCTTGCTTCTTAAGAATATGAGAAAGTTTAAAAGAATAGGACAGACAGTATGCTACAAAACACAATTAAAACATCATTAGCAGTAACGCTTCTTTGCTCAATGAGTTTAGGGTTCGCACAACCATCTAAGAAGCCAGCATTTGCAGAAGATCTAGTTAAATCAAGATTTGCAAGCTGGGGAGTTGATCCAAGCTACAAGAAAAGCTCAATCAACTTATTAGAGTCTTGGAAAAATTTTACTCAAAAGAAAGATGTAACTGTAGCTGTTGTTGATACAGGAATTCAATTCAATCACCCATTCTTAAAAGAAAATCTTATACCTGGAAAAGGGACACTATCTGAGAAAAACTTTGGTGTAGACTTCTCAACTCCTTCTCCAACAATGTCTCCAAAAGATAGTCACGGACATGGAACTCACGTAGCTGGAATCGTAAAAAGTGTATTTCCAAACGTTAAAATCATGGCCTTAAAATACTATAATCCACATGCATCTGGGCAAGCTAACCTTAACTCTACTATTAAAGCGTTAAAGTATGCTGTTGACCAAAATGTAGACATCATCAATTACTCAGGTGGAGGACCAGAGCCTTCAGCACAAGAAAAGAAGATTCTTGAAGAAGCAGAAAGAAAAGGTATCTTAATTATCGCAGCAGCAGGTAATGAGAAATCTGATATCGATAAAAAGCAAAATGCTTACTACCCTGCAAGTTATGGTCTTTCGAATATCATCACGGTAGCAGCTCATGATGAATTCAATAAAATCATTGCTTCATCTAATTTTGGTAAAAAATCAGTAGATATCGCAGCTCCAGGTTTCAGAATCCGTTCAGCGGTACCAGGAAATGGAGCAGGATTAATGACAGGAACAAGCCAAGCAACAGCTTTCGTATCAGGTGTAGCAGCGCTAGTTAAGTCAAACTATCCAAAACTTAACTACCAACAAATCAAAAATATCATCCTTAGCTCTTCAGTGAAGATCCAAACGCTTAAAGGTAAAATCCTTGGTGGTGGTAAACTTGACGCAGCTCGAGCACTTGAAGTAGCAGGATATGTAAACGAGCGACTATATCCATCAGCAAATGGAAGAACAGTTGCTAGAAAAAAGTAATTAATATTTAGTAAACTCTGACATAAGATAAGCGTATGGAAAAATTTAAACCATACGCTTTTTTATTTTTGGCCGCCCTGATTTACACTCAAGGCTTTCCCAATCACTTGGGAATCATTTTTCCACTAGGCCCAATCATTGCCACCGCCATTTTATTTCATTTTTTGATCAAGGCTTCAGGTCTTAAAAAAAGACTATGGCTATACCTTTTTTATAATACCGTAATCAATATCCATAGCTTTTCCTGGATCACTAAGACGCTACAGGAATTTGGGCAATTGCCTTTTATGGTAGCTGCTATTGCAAACTCTTTATATGCGCTGGTTTTCAATCCACATATTTGGGTGCTGATCTTTCTCTATACTTGGCTTGAGAAAAAATATGAAATTGAACCTAAGAAGGTCTTCTACTCAGGATTTAGTTCGGTTTATTTCGCACTCGTTTTAACTTTGATCGAATTCTATCTTCCACAACAGTTTCCAGTACTCATTGGACAGCCTTGGATTATTTTTGGAAACTACTTAGGAATGGCTGCCGTAACTGGAATGGTGGGCTTTTCATTTTTCTCATACTTAGTGGTCGCTGAAATTCTTAATTTTAAGAATCATAAAAAAGTCTCAATTGTAAACATCATTGCTGTTTTTGGCTTTGTAGGTGCGAACTTCTATTTCTCTCATCAAAAAGAAGCTAAGATTTCAGAAATAGCGAAAGACTCTAAAAAGACCTATCAAGTAAGACTTGTTCAGGCCAATATCAGTAATTTTCTAAAAATGGATTCTGAAAAAGGTGAATTTCATTCGGTCAACTCGGTACTAGAGCGCTATGAAAATTTGAGTTTAGAAAAATCAGAGAGAAAATTAGACCTTGTGGTCTGGCCTGAGACTGCTTACCCATACCCTCTCTATACTAGCCCAGCAAATATTATGGCCACGCAAGTTCCTACCATCTTCACCAAAATTGCTTATGAAATGAACTCTGCTGTTCTTTTTGGCGGTTATGATCATTTTAAAAATAGTGATGATGGCAGCTATTATAAAACGGAATACAATGCGGCTTTATTTGTGAATACCCTGGGACAACTTGAGAAAGTCTATCACAAGCATATCTTGATTCCATTTGGAGAGACACTTCCTTTTGGACCACTTAACAAAATGATCAGCCAGTATGTTCCTGAAGTGGCTTTTTTCAGAGAAGGAACGGCTAAACCGCTTTTTGAAACTGAAAACGGACTGCGGTTTATAGCCACCATTTGTTATGAAAAACTTCGTCCGGAGTTTCTACGTGAATACCTAAATTCGAATAAAAAGCTACCTCATGTCATGATTAACTTAACTAACGACTCTTGGTATGGCGACACTTTAGAGCCTGAACTTCATTTGTTTCTTGCTCGTTGGAGAAGTGCTGAGTTTGCGATTCCAACTCTTCGCTCGACTAATACAGGCGTGTCGGTATTTATTGACCGTTATGGTCGTGAAAAGAAGCGACTTGGCTATAACAAAACAGGAAACCTAGACGTCACTTTAGATACAAAAGACCTTGCTCAACTTGAGCCAAGTTTCTATCAAAAAAATGGAATTAGAACTTTATTGGTACTGATTTTCGGTCTCTTTATTTTTCAAGGAATACTGCTAAAATATAGACATGTTAAAACTTCTCATAAGTCTTAGTCTTTTTCTAAGCTCGTGCGCAAGCTACGAAAAATATCGTCAAATTACCGAGGAATTAGATATTCCTTCCCAAGTTTATAAAGCTGATTTCAATCAAACTTGGCAGGCCGTACTACAAGTTATGAAACGCTTTGAT
>CATLVA010000010.1 GCA_950060715.1 uncultured Oligoflexia bacterium
TAACTAAGAATGGAATGACTTGCCATAGAACTGAAATTTGATTTCCACCGTCAAGGGCATATTGGTAAACACCAACAAATACAAACGATGCGGCAGCAACAAACATCCCTATACCCATTCTACGCAGTGGTGTCATCTCATAACCAAAAACTTTTTCGATTCCAGGATAAACAACGAAAGTAAAAAATGGAATTAAGACCATAACCATAATTGGGTTAAGCGCCGGAATCTGAGAAGGAAGTAATTGGTCAATACCAAAGTACCCAAAGCTCAAGTCCATCTCTTTTGCTTGAAGAACCCAACTTGAACCATGCTGATCAAATAAGGCCCAAAAAATAGTTACTGCTATAAAAATCTTTCCAACACTAAACGCAGCTTTTACATCCTCTACTGCTTGTTCAGGATGATCCGCTTTTGCACCTTCCAAGAAACCTTTTCCACTTTTCATGTTCTTTAAAGCAGACATGATTACTTTACCAGTTCCATGTGGATTTTTACCTGTTGGAGGAACATGAACATAGTCATTACGTCCCATCCAGAAAACGATAGTCGCAATAAACATTAAGATCCCTGGGATACCAAATGCTACCGCCGGCCCATATGCTGATAGAGTCCATGGAGTAATCATTGTTGAGAAGAATGAACCAAAATTGATCATAAAGTAAAATAGATCAAAAACTTTTTTCAATTCTTTTTTCTGAGAAGGCTTAAACTGGTCACCAACGTGAGCAGAAACACATGGCTTAATCCCACCTGAACCAAGAGCAATTAAACCTAGCCCCCAATAGAAACCTGTTTGGCTGTCCTCAAATAAAGCGAGAAAAAGGTGTCCCAGACAGTAAACTAAAGATAAGGTAATAATGGTTTTGTATTTCCCCCAATATCTATCAGAGATATACGCCCCAAGTAGTGGGAACAAATAACATGCACCCGCAAAAATATGATAATCAGCCGTTGCCTGACTTTTTGATAGCAATAAGTATTGCACTAAAAAGATAACTAGGATTGATCTCATTCCATAGTAAGAGTATCTCTCACAGGCCTCATTCCAGACAATATACTGAATTTGTCTTGGAAACTTTTCGACTTTCGTTTGCGCAACCTTCTCCCCATTTGAAGATTCAACATCTGCTGTTGTCGTATTCATATTCTACTCCTCGGTTTTAAAAGCCTTAGGTCTTCTAAAACCTCCCTGTTTCGGTTCCCTAGCTTTTGTTTCTTCCATTCTTTGTTCTTTGAGCTCTTCTTGCTGCTGTTTATTTCTTCTAATCACCTTCGTTTGTTGAGGTGCCTTATGAGCAGAAAGATCAATTTTTATATCTCCCATAACCAATGTTTGGCATGAAAGTCTCTCTTTAGTTATATGAAAAACATTTCCTAATAATTGACGCTCTTCAAAGCTGAATTCATTTAGGTATTCCTCGCCTTCCATTACTACTACAGTACATAAACCGCAGCTGGCGCAGCCACCGCAAGTGGATTTAACATAGATGTCGTTTTTAACGAGTTCGTCGCGAAGGTTTGCCCCTTCTTCGACCTCAATAGTTTTATTTTGTGGATGTAAATGAATTCGTGCCATAATTTATATATGCTTTTTTAATTGTTTTTCTAAGCTTCCCAATATTTGCCCACGAAGTGGCTTTAATAAAAATGATAGTTTCAAATCAACAGTGCATTTATCTTCTAAAGTTTTTAAAACAAGATCAAAACCTTTTCCTGAAGCTACGATTTCGTCATCAAGATACTTCAGCTCAGCTTTCACTTGAAATTTTTCAAGCATCGGTCCTACTTCTTGTTTGATAGTGTTATATACTTCGTCTTTATCTGATAAATTGTTGTAAGGTACTACTAAATCCATGTTGTCTCCTATTTAATTTTTTCCTGTTGAACCAAATCCACCGGCCCCTCTTTGAGTTTCAGAGAGATCTGTTGCCTCACTAAAGCTGGCCTGAATAACTGGAGCAATTACTAACTGGGCCACACGGTCTCCATGATTAATAATTTCTTCACTATCGCCAAAATTCCCTAAAATGATTTTAACTTCACCTCTATAGTCTGCATCGATAGTTCCTGGTGAATTAACAACGAGAAGATTTGTCTTAAGAGAAAGTCCTGAACGAGGTCTTACCTGTACTTCAAAACCTCTCGGAATTTCAAATGCCAAACCAGTTGGAACCAAAAGCCTTTTTCCGGGAGGAATAATCATCTGATCTTTACTTTCAAGACAGGCCCTAATATCGGCACCAGCAGCTTGTTCTGTTTCATAACTAGGCAAAGCAAAAGTTTCATCGAAATGGGCAAGTTTTTTAATTTTTAGATCTATTTTTTGCACGACACTATTTTCTTGCACTGCTTCCCCTTGGTTGTAACTTTAACAAAGTGTAGGGATCGGTATATAACTTTTTACAGAGTTTTTGAATAGTTTTTCCTGACACTTGCGCTAGTTTTTTACTAAATGTGTTAAAGTTATAGTCTTCCAGTTGATAGATCTCATTATCCTGCAAAAGCTCAACCCTATCATCTAGACCATCTAAACCTAAATGCCAGCCATCGAGCAGTTTTTCTTTAGAAAAATCCAGCCTTTTTTCATCAATTCCATTATCTGCAATATCTTTTATCACATCCCTAACACCATGCTCTATAGGCTTCAAATGCTTTTTTTGAGTATTAAAGACCATGATATAGTTTCCGGTACTAGCAAAAGGATTTAAACTTGAACCTAGACCGTACACAAATGCGTTCTCTTCTCGAAATTTTTTAAAATACTCAGAAGATAATCCCTCAAATAAGAGGTCATCTAGGATGACATAATCATAATAGTTTTCTGAGTTAATTGAAGGTCCATCAAAGGAATAAAAAAGAATTGATGACTCTATATTCTTAGACAAAGTTTTTTGAAAATGCGTCAGTTTTTTTGAATTTTTTTGAGCCTTTAACCTGTAAGGAGTGGCCTCTTTATCACCTAATAGCTCTGACACCTTGGTTGCTATTAAACGCTCAAGACCATCATCTTCGTAAGAACTTACGATGGTAATGATCATACGAGATGGCTTAAAAAACTTTTTAAAGTGGGAGGCTATCTCTTTTTTAGTGAGACCTGACACAGACTTAATCGTTCCTGCGATAGGATGCCCAAGGCCAGCTGGGAAATTTTTCTCAAAGATCATCTCAAGACCCAAAGTTTCGTGATCATCTAGATCTTCACGAAGCTCCTGAATCACAACCTTCTTTTCTTTTTCAAATTGATCATCAGTAAAATCCAACTGACAAATCAATTCTAAAAAATCAGGAATGAGCATCGGTAATTTTGAACTTAAAGCCGCCATTTCAAAGCAAATATTTTCTTTAAAAGTATATGCGTTAATACCAGCACCAAGTTGCTCAATTTTTTTAAGCTTCTCGGTTTTGGACTCTTTAAAAATCAAATGCTCTAAGAGATGGGCCACACCAAAATGCTCTTCTTTTTCAAAGATCGATCCGGCCAAGAAATTAACATTCACTCGCGCGCCTGAAAAATTTTTTGCAGTATGATGAATGACCACAAGCCCATTACTAAAAAGAGACCTACGAATAGGTCCCTTTTGAAAATCTATGAGATTTTTTTGTTCTACTAGATTAGGCATTTTTCTTAGTTAGCGGTTTTACTGCTTTTGCAGAAAGCTTAACTTTTCCAAAACGATCTACGTCCACAACTTTTACATCTACGATGTCACCAACTTCTAAGTATTCATTAACATCTTTTACTCTTTCATCAGCAATTTCTGATACGTGAACTAGTCCAGAAACTCCATCAGCTAGATCAACAAACGCACCATACTCTTTTAAAGTTACAACTTTTGCAGAGTATACAGATTCGATTTTTGGACCGGTAATTTGAAGATCGATAAGAGCAATAACATCTTTAAGAACTTTTTGATCAGTACCAAGAACTTTAACTAAACCTTCTTCAGTGATTTCAATTGAAACACTGTATTTTTCTTGAATAGCTTTGATATTTTTTCCACCAGGTCCGATCAATGCACCAATTTTATCTGGCTTAATTTGAGTTGTTTCAATAGTTGGAACACCATCTTTGAAGCTTGGTCTAGCAGTAGAGATCGTTTTTGCCATTTCCCCTAGGATATGAAGACGACCTTCTTTTGCTTGAGACATTGCTTTTTGGAAAATTTCGTTTGTTATACCAGTAATTTTGATATCCATTTGAATTGCTGTAATCCCTTCAGTTGTTCCAGCAACTTTGAAATCCATATCACCTAAATGATCTTCGTCACCAAGAATATCTGTTAGAATTTTAAAGTCAGCTCCTTCTTTAATAAGTCCCATTGCAACACCTGCAACTGGCTTCTTAAGAGGAATACCTGCATCCATAAGTGCCATTGACCCAGAACATACAGAACCCATTGAACTTGAACCGTTAGACTCTGTTACTTCACATGTAATTCTAACAGTATATGGGAAGTTCTCTGGCATCATCTTTTTAATGGCCCTTTCAGCTAGATTTCCGTGTCCTACTTCACGACGACCTACACCTCTATAACCTCTTGCTTCACCTACAGAGTAAGGAGCAAAGGTATAGTGTAGATAGAAATTATCATAAGCAATACCGTGAATAGAATCACGCATTTGCTCACCATCTTTACCACCAATAGTTGCAGTAGCAAGAACTTGAGTTTCACCTCTAGTAAAAAGTGATGAACCGTGTGGAGCTTTAAGAACAGAAACTTCAGTTTCAATCTCACGAACTTCAGTCATACCACGACCTGCGATTCTTTTATCTTCTTTCATGATGTCATTTCTCATCATTTTATAAAGAAGTTCATCCACACCTTTGTAAGCTTCTTTTCCAGCTTCGTCTGCACTTTCAAGTCCAAATGCTGAATGGTTAGCTTTAATATCTTCTTTAACTTTTTTAGTTAGTTGGCTAATGGCAAGACTTCTTTCTTGTTTTGCATTGATGCTAAGAACAGATCTTGCTTCCGCAGAATAGTCTTCCATTTTCTTCATTAGGGTTTCATTAGGAGCGGCTGTATTCCACTCTCTTTTTGTTTTCCCAACTTCCGCTTTCATTTTAGAAACTACTGTACAGAATTCTTTGATATTGTCGTGACCATATTGAAGTGCCTCAAGCATTAACTCTTCAGATACTTCGTTGGCTTCACCTTCAACCATCATGATCGCATCAGGAGATGCAGCTAGAACTAGTTCAATTTCAGACTCTGCCCATTGACCATGGTGTGGATTAAGAACGAACTCTCCGTTAATTCTTCCCACTTTACAGAATCCAAGAGGTCCAGCGAAAGGAATATCAGAGATTTCGATGGCAGCACTTGTACCAAGACCTGCAAGAACTTCAGGATCAACTTCAGGGTCATAAGAAATTACTTGTGCCATAACGATTGTTTCGGCCATATACCCTTCCGGAAATAATGGTCTTAATGGTCTATCAATCATTCTCATAAGAAGGATTTCAGCATTTGAAGGTCTCCCTTCTCTTTTCATGAATCCACCAAGAAATTTCCCTGCAGCAGTAAATTTTTCTTTGTAATCAACCATTAAAGGAAAGAAATCTTGACCGTCATTAACTTCTCTTGCAGATACTACAGTTACTAGTACCTGGGATGAACCACAAGTTACAAGAACAGAACCATCAGCTTGTTTAGCTAGCCTTCCTGTTTCAAGAATAACTTCTTTCCCACCATAATTAAATTTAAACTCTTTTTTGTTGTTTAACATGTAAACTCCTCACAATACGACAGCTACCTGATTATGACAGATGTGCCGCTAATATTTATATTTGAGAAGCCCAAGGAAGCGTTTAAAGAATAAATCAAAAAACAAATTAGCTCGTTTGCTTTTTCATTTATCCTCTAAAACAAATCCGTGAACCTCGACTAAAGTTTAATAAAAATATTTAACTTTATAAAACAAAAAATGAAATAAAAAAGGGAGCTTAAAAGCTCCCCTTTTTGTTATGAAATTACTTTCTTAAACCAAGTTCTTTAATTACTGATTGGTAACGCTCTGGTGACTTCTCATTGATATACTTAAGTAGTCTACGTCTTTTACCAATAAGCTTCATCAAACCTCTTTTAGAGTGGTGATCAAGCTTGTGATCAGCAAAGTGACCAGTTAGCTCGTTGATACGAGCAGTCATGATTGCAACCTGAACTTCTGCTGCACCTGAGTTTTTTTCACTTCCACCAAACTTTGCTACTAGTTCAGCTTTCTTTTCTTTATTTAACATTTTGTCTCCTTCGATCAAGACCAAGTATGGATCTTCCATCCAAACCTAGTACAAGATTATTTTTGTGCAATCTATTTATCTGATAAACTCGGACATGTAAACCTTTAATTTTTCGAGAAGTCGGGCCTCAATTTGACGAATTCTCTCCCGGCTAACTCCATAATCATCGGCTATACTTTGAAGCGAAGGTGGAACCTCGCTAAGTAGTCGTTTTTTAAAGATTTCTTTATCTCTCGGTTTTAGATCTTT
Organism: uncultured Oligoflexia bacterium; assembly: GCA_950060715.1. The sequence goes on from CATLVA010000010.1 coordinate 6,494, forward strand.
GATAAAGTCATCCAAATGACTCTCAAGAATCTCAAGCCCCTGCTGCTGAGCCAACGCATCCTCGAGTTGTTGCTCATCATCATCAGTGAGAATATCCGCAATACTGCTGGTGCTACCGTCAGAACCAATCGGGGTCTCGAGTGACATCTCTGCCCCACGGGAAGAAAGCCTCATATCCATTTCAATAACAGCTTCTTCTGAAACTCCAAGATTCTGAGAAATAAGCTTAGGCTCAGGCTCTATCCCTTGGTTCATCAAACGCTCTTTCTCACGCATTAAATTATAAAAAAGCTTTTTCTGCTCTGCAGTTGTCCCGACTTTAATCAGCCTAAAATTATCTAGGATGAACTTCAGTATGTATGACTTAATCCACCAACTAGCATAATAAGAGAGTTTGGCTCCTTTATCCGGATTGTACTTGGAAACCGCTTTCATTAAGCCGATATTTCCCTCCTGAATAAGGTCCATAACATTTTTGTATGCGCTACGGTACTCCATTGCAATCTTCACAACCAACCGTAAATTAGCCACCACCAACGCTTTTGCCGCTGCGAGATCACCAGTATCTTGTAGCTTTTGCACCAACTCTTTCTCCTCCTCGAGGCTTAAGAGTTTATACCTACTTATCTCACGTATATATTGTTTAAGGGGATCTAGATCTCCATCGTTACTTGGAACCAAACCTGCGTTTGTGGCCACAGGTAGAAGCTCTTTCAGTATTTCCAACTCCGATTTGCCTTCAATTGAGATATCAATAATATCTTCTTTTTTAGGCTTTTTAGGTTCCGTTGTTGGTTTTTCGGCATCTAGGATTTCAATGTTCGTTTCGTCTTTTTTAGTCACCAGTATAAGATGGTCTCTATTATTTAAAAGTCAAGACCTCTTTCCTATCGTATAGGAATTTTTGATGAATATACTGTAATGCAAAGAGTCCATATTCAAATTCAACTGGAATTATGATGCGAGACTCATCCAATCGTTGTAATTCACTTCCATCATAATTATTTAATTGAGCAATGAGTTCCTCTGCCACAATTTTTGCGAAATCTTCACGGGATAGCTTTACTTTGAAATACTTATCTTTATCCTTAATTTTTTCCAAGATCTTAGCTTCAAGTGCATTACGTATGCGGGCCTTATTTATAAAATCACCACGGTTATGATAAAAAATAAGACGATCTTTCACGTACGAAAGGTATCGACTCTCAAAATCTAAATTAAAATAACTGTCGACTTTATCTACACCAACTAAAACTTTATCAATTTCACTTAGCCCAACTTGAAAGTGGATTTTAAATTCACCTCGACGTATCTCTGGTGCCGTGGCCTGAGAGACAAGCTCTAACTCAAGCGGTTCTTCATAAAGCTGACCTACTTGAATTTTTTTGACTCTATTAGCTGCCCATTGGTCCCATCTCTCCTGAATGGCTCCTTTAAGGACCTCACCGACTTGCTCAAAATTTTCAACACCAAAAAGTGGGTCGGCTATTCCGGTGAAAAGTGCAATCAAACTTCTAACTTCCATTTGGCTTTGGTAGGGAGTCATTTCTTTAAACCAAGTTTTGATCGGATCTATTGAAGTTTCTTTATTGTAACGAGCATTTTGATATTCATTACAGTACAAACCATAGAGATCATCTTTGAGTCTAGTGCTTCCGATCATTCTCGGAAATAATTTTTTAAACTGATAATTAGTCCGCTTTCGACAAATAAGATCTTCACATGCCACCTTTACTGTATCTTTGTCTCTTTTTAAGAGTGTCAGTTTTTTTCTTAAATTAATTTCAATTTTTCGACCCAATAAATTATTGAAAACATGACTCATAATCACTGGACTTCTGAGGTAGGGAACTAACATACGGTAGTCTCCTTCGTCTCCTCCCCAAGAACAAAGTGCTCTAAAATTTAATAGTGCATAATGAAACTGAAGTCTGTTCGACTCATAAGTGTTAAGTCTTGCTTTAGTATGCTCAGAAAAAAATGGTGAGTTATTTAGAGATGGTAGCTTATATTTCGAATCGTTTTTAAAATAATACTTAAGGTTGTCTCTAATTGTTTTATGAGAATACACAGTAAAATTTGGGCTACAAGAATTTGCCACAAGATTTTCACTCAACTGAAAATACTCGTCTTCTTTCATTTCTAATAGCTTGGCAAACTCTGCTATCGATCGCGTGACAATATCCATTCCAACAAACTGTAAGGTACCTACAATTGAGCGGGAAGCTGTTTGTGCCTGCCAAGGATCACTATATCTAAGCTTAGGAAGCTCCTCACAAAACAACTGCAGGTCTCTTCCCTGCTCATGGAGAGCTTTGTAATTCAAAAGCGTAACTAACTCCATTTCGTTAGCAGACTCTGGCTTAAACTTATAACTTAATAGACCTTTAAACTTGTCGTTCACCTGACTAGGTTGCAACTCTCCGAAAATGATCCCTTCTAATGGAACCAGTGCATTTGAATCTGGTGTATTCAAAAAAAAGAGGAAAGAAATGACCATTAATAATTTCATATTTAGTTAATCGTCCATAAAATTCGATAGGTTAAGTATGAAAAACCTTTTGGTCATTATTTGCCTGTCTACAACCTTTTTGGCCCTAGCTAAAACAGGTCAACGTTTTGATTATATCTACCCTAATTCGCAATTTAAGATTGCGGAAGAAAACCTACAAACTAAAAGTTTTGAAGCCACTAAGAAAATCGATCTTTTGGAGAAAATTAAATACCTCATAGTTAGAGGAAATTTAGACTACGCTAAAGTCCTACTAAAAGAGGCAGACATTTCGACTGATTTCACTAAGGCCACTCAACTCCGCTACCTGGCGATGATTTATTTTGTAGAAGGAAACTATAAACTAGCTCTAGATACAGTTTCCAGAAAAGAACTTAACTCATTCCAAGCTGAGCCAAGAGTATGCTTTATCAAAGTATTATCCCTAATGATCACTGAAAAAACCAACGAGGCCACCAATGCTTGGCAGACTTGTTATGATGCCACCGTTTCCTATTCACCTACAAACTTATTATGGATGAGAATCTTAGTTGACCTCAAAACCACCAGCAACAAAAATTATGTAGAAAATATATTCAAAGAGATCTCTGTAGAAAACCTGGATAAAAACTATTTAAGAATTTATCTGAAACTTGCACTCTATCTCAATAAACAGGACAAGGTAATCCCTAGATTTAAATTCTTCAGCGAGGAGGTTTTAAATGATACCAGCTTACGCGAACTAATTGGCTTTAACTATTTTAGAGCGGGCGATGTTCAGATGGCCTATAACACCATTGAAAGCCTGAACACGGCCAATTCAGAAACTTTTAAAGGAAACCTGTACAGCTTTCAAGGACAATATAATCAAGCATATGCCCAATACAAACTTGCCTTGCAACTAAAAAATAATTCCCAAAATGCTATCGATAGGCTTATTCCTCTATCTTGGATGCTAGGCCAGTACAAAGAAGGAGTTAACTTTCTTCAAAAAAACATGGTTTCGCAAGATAACCTTGTCCAACAAAACACCCTTCTTGCGGCATTTCTCACAATGAACGAGAAGCACCAAAGTTCTGCACAAATTCTGGATCGAATCATTGAGTACACCAACCGAGGAGAGCCTCTAGAGGTATCCCAATTATTGGTTTACAATGCCTACAGTTTGGGAGATCAGGATAAAATTGAGTTATTCTCGGCTAATAGTTGCGAAAAATACGATGGTCTTAATTGCTGGGTGAAATCACTTTACTATAATTGGCCGAATGCCCTTGATATGATTAAAAAACAAGAAAAGATTCACCCTACGAACTCATTTCAACAGGAAAAACTAGTTCAATTAAAATTTAATTCCGAAATTAAAGAAAGTAACCCAGTCGATCAGAAGAAAATTGAAGAGTTAGATAATAACTTGATTAATTTACTCCCTCAATTTTAATTTCATCGGATTTCTTTCCTATACCCAACTAGTTTGTTTTCCTGCTAGAATAAAACGGTGAAAGAGCAAGCTGAATTTCAACATTACTTGAGTGAAACTACTGTTTTTGTAAACGGAGAACAAGTCCTGCCTGAAAAGGCCAGTATTTCAATTTTTGATAGAGGTTTCCTATTTGGTGATTCCATCTACGAGGTATGCTACGGACAAGATGGAGCGTTACTATTTTTTGAAGACCATATGGAAAGACTGGTTAACTCTGCTCAACTCTTAAAAATTCATTTTTATCTCTCTCTAGAAGAAATCAAAGATCAAATATTCAAAACCCTTAAGGCCAGTGGTCTTAAAGATGCAATGATTAGGATTATACTCACACGAGGTGAATCCATTATAAGTCTTGATCCCAATAAAAGTTTCAAAAATAACCTCGTTACTATCGCAAGACCAAGACCACATTATAGTGATGAGTATTATCAAAAAGGTGTCTTTTTATGGTTGGGAGATATCTTAAGAAACGACAAACGATCCGTAGACCCTAACGCAAAATCCGGAAACTACCTCAATAACGTAATGGCACTTGAGCAAGCAAAAGAAATGGGTGCCTATGATGCCATCATGCTAAACAAAGAAGGCAAAGTTACAGAGGGTACAACCTTTAATATTTGGATTGTAAAAAACAAAACGATCATCACTCCTCCCATCTCTAGCGGTTTACTCGCAGGTATTACGAGGGCGAATATTTTAAAGCTTTGCCAGAGCCAATTAAAACAAGTTGAGATCAAAGATATTTCCATAGATGATTTAAAAGCTGCGGATGAAGTTTTCATTACCTCTTCCACGCGAAAAATCATTCCAGTTAATAAAATTAACGATATTTTCTATGGTAATTCAATTGAAGACTGGCCTATTACAAAAGGACTTATGTTGGATTTTGACAATCTTGTTAAACAACAACCAAAAGAGTACAAATATCTATGATGAAAATTCTCATTTTTCTTTTAGTTAGCTTCAATGCCCTAGCCGTTTCATCATGGTCAGTAGGTAGTTATGTACCCTACTTCAACCAAGTTCAAACAAATACTAGCGGTAGCACCCAGAAATTCACGATTAATCCCTACCTCGGAATTGGCACACAGCTTCACTTAGCAGGGGGGAATTATTTCATGCCTGAACTGGGCTATAGTTACTTCATGGACACTGGTACCAATTATAAAAAAGACACCATCTTCCTTCATTATAATTTCGCTTATGTCATCACAAATTCATTTATAGCACGTTATGGAATTAGTAATCATTGGTATCGCATTATGGGCCAGGGTGGAACTCAAAGACTTAGTAATGGGAATGGAAGCACTACTTTTCCTTCACCTGACAAAACAGTCATCAGCCATTTCAACACCATGAATATTGGAGTGGAAAATTTCATCATAGGGAAAAAATATTCGATTCGATTTGACTTAGAAATAATGAACTCTCGGGATTTAGATCAAAGAGGTTATAACTATTTAGTAACGGTGAATATATACTAATGAAAAATTTAATTATAGCGACACTTTTATTCACTCAATTCAACTGCTTTGCTTTCACGCTCAACCCTAATACTGGTAAAGGCTTCAAAGATACTGAGGTAAATATTTATATCGCTGACACAGATTGTTCTGGAGCAGGTTTTACAACCGCTCAATATAGAACCTTAATAAAAGAAGCTGTTAATAAATTCTGGAATGCTGTCCCAACATCTTCTCTTAGGCTTGATGTTAAAGAGATTCGATCGGATATAGATATCGATGGTGACGACCACGAAGCTGCGATTCAAAAAGCACCAATGAATTCTATCCTTGCTGGCTGCAACGACTCAGCAGAGGATTTTGATGATGCAAGTATACTGGGTTCAGCCTTGATGACTTGTTCA